>JABMPI010000577.1 GCA_013203755.1 Bacteroidota bacterium | reverse complement strand
GGATATTGCAGGGCCGTTTATGAAAGGAGTGCTTTGGATTATGATGCCGGTTGTTACCGCTGCCGGTTTTGCCATAGGGCTTGTCATTTACGAGTACCTAACCAAGATTCAAAACCGGAGTTTACTTCGGACGTTTTTATGGCCGTTGGCTGGATGTGGAATTGGGGCAGTCGCTGTTTATTGGTATGGTCCGATGTTGATTGTTTTTGGAATGTTTGCGATTGGGACTCTAAGTATTATTTTAAGAGAGTTGTTTATCTGCAAAAAAGGAAACACCCTCTAAAAAATTATTTAAAGAGTCTTTCAGGACAGACTTGTTTTGGAGCCACATTTAAGAGAAAAATTATGACATTCAATTAAATAATCAAACTTTTTAATAAGATAGCAGAACCGGAAAAATAAGCCAACTTTCCAGTACGTATAATAAATAATGTTAGGACACAGAAAAATGGCAAATATTGAATTAAAATGGAATTTAACTGAAAATATCAATCAATCGTTGAAAGAATCTGTAGCAGTATACGGGTGGCTTCTACAAAACCGTGAAAATAGAAATGAAATTTTTAAATTCGTTTACAAAAATTATTATAGAATTGAAAATGCAGGTTTAACAGAACAATGGAAAGAAAAATATTTCACAATTTTGTTTTCTAGATTAAAAAGTCCAGAAAAGATAAATTTAAAAAACATATGTCTAGAACTATATGATATTAAAAACCAGAAAGATCAGAATAGTTTGCAATTTTCCTTTGTTACAAAAATGCAAAATATTTTAATTCCCCAAAAGCCAATATATGATTCCAACGTATCAAAGGTTTTTGGATATGGGACGTTATATCATATCAAGGATATCTCTAAAAGAATCTATGAATTTTTAAAAAGATTGAAAGAAATAGAAGCAACCTATTCATCTATTATAAAAAGTGAAAGTTCAGCAATTAATAAATTTAAAAAGAATTATGATTGTGATAATTTGGCTGATGAAAAAATAGTCGATTTCGTTGCATGGCAAACAGGAAAAGAAATGTTCTACCAAGTCACTTCAGTGAACCGTGGACTTGCTCGCAAAGCCATTCCCTCGGCTATGCCTCGGCGGTCGTTGAGTTCAGATGTTAGGGAGTTTTGAATGAAGCTAGAAACTTTTGAAGACGTTCTTGAATCAATTAAAAACAATAAAAAAAGAGAATTCCATTTGCTCTTGGGCAATGGCTTTAGCATGGCGTATGACTCAGACATATTTTCATATAATGCTTTGCATAATTTTATTACTGAGATTAAAGATAATGATCTTCTAAAAATTCTTGGGATTATTGAAACAAAAAACTTCGAATCGATTATGCAACAGCTGGACACTTTTTCTTCCCTCATTGAGGCTTTTGGTGGAGATCCAAAATTTAAGAAAAAAGTTGACAAAGCTAGTAGCAAATTAAGGAAAAGTTTGCTTGAGGCAGTGAAAGTTTTGCATCCTGCTCATGTCTTTACTGTGCCAGAAGACAAAAGTGAGGCTTGTTCAAAATTTTTGAAAATTTTCTTGGATACCAAAGGCAAGATTTTTTCAACAAATTATGACCTGTTACTCTACTGGATTCTCATGAGGAACTCAATTGTTGAGCACAATGATGGTTTTGGTAGAGATCTTGAGAACCCAAGTTTTGGTGAGTATGTTCCGGAGGAAGATCAGGAATGGTCTGAGCTCAGATGGGGGAAATACAGCGAGGAGCAGAACGTTTTCTATGTTCATGGAGCCCTTCCATTTTTTGATACGGGCGTTGATATCGTTAAAGAGGAATATGATAACGAAAATTATCTTTTGGAAAAGATCAGCAATCGTATGGAGCAAGGAGATTATCCAATTTTCGTTACGGCAGGAAACGGGAAGGAGAAGTTGACTCATATTAAGCATAACCACTATTTGTTTCATTGCTACGATAATCTTTGCAAAATCGCTGGATCTCTTGTGACTTTCGGATTTAACTTTGGGAAATACGACACACACATTATTGATGCAATCAACAAGGCTGCAAAGTATGGACAGAAAAAATTCCCCAAATTAAACAGTATCTACATAGGTGTTTACTCTAGTGACGATAAGAGGCATATCGAAAAAATTAGAGATGAGTTCTTGTGTAAAGTAAGAATTTTTGACGCAAAAACAGTAGGTGTTTGGGGAAATAATTGAAACGTAATCGC
>JABMPI010000576.1 GCA_013203755.1 Bacteroidota bacterium | reverse complement strand
GTTAAAAGCTCTTCTTGAAAAATATAAAGCTGAGGGACGGAGTGTGCCGGAGAGGAGATGATTTTTTTACCTAAAATGGATCAAATACTTTGTGTTCCTTTGTGCATCTTAGTGGTATAATATAAAGCTATTTCACAAAGAAACTCAGAGAAGACACAGAGTTGCTCAAAGTTTAATACAACTTATTAAACTTCTCCATCAACAAAGTTTTCACCTCATCCATCGGAATTTCTTTACCCAATTCTTGTTGAATAGAAGTAACCCCAAAAGATGCAAAACCGCACGGATTGATGTAATTAAAATAACGCATGTCGGTGTTTACATTCAGAGCAAAACCGTGCATGGTAACAAAACGACTCACCCGCACACCGATAGCACAGATTTTACGAGCGCGGACTTTGTGTTCAAAATCCAGCCAAATTCCGGTTGCTCCCTCTTTTCGTCCGCCTTTTAACCCAAACTCAGCAATGGTTTCAATAATGGCATCTTCCATTTTTTCGATGTATTCGCGTACGCCAATTTTGTAATATTCCAAATCCATAATTGGATAGCCAACCATTTGCCCCGGACCATGGTAAGTAATGTCGCCACCCCTATTAATTTTATAGAAAGTAGCTTCTATTTTTTTCAGGAATTCGCCATGTGCAAGTAAATTGTTTTCGTCGCCACTTTTGCCCAAAGTGTAAACATGAGGATGCTCAACCAATAAAAAATGGTTTTTTTCTGATGGTTTCCCTAAAGAACGTTTGTCGTCAGAAACATTCTTCAACAACTCTTCCTGATAATCCCAGCACTCTTTGTAATCTTTTAAACCAACATCTATATAATTGAAATTTGCCACAATAATATTTTTTGTTTTATCAATCCCCCTGTATCCCCCTTTTCGAAGGGGGACGAGAAAGAATTGCAATTTTTCTTATACTTTCTACTTACGACTAGCTACTCTGTACTATTTTCAAGCATTTACATGCTCCTCCGCCCGATAAGAACTTCTAACCAGTGGCGAGCTTTCCACAAATTTAAACCCTTTTGCCAAGCCAATTTTTTTGTATTCAGCAAAACGTTCGGGTGTAATATATTCTACAACCGGCATGTGACTTTTTGTGGGTGCCAGATATTGCCCGATGGTCATTACTTTGCAGCCAGCTTCCAAAAGGTCGTCCATGGTTTGCAAAATTTCCTCGTGCGTTTCGCCCAAACCAAGCATTATTCCCGATTTTGCTACCGTGTAATTGTCAGCAATATATTTTATCACTTCTAAACTTCTCCGGTATTTCGATGCAAAACGAACAAAGGGAGTGAGCCGTTCTGTGGTTTCAACATTGTGCGAAATAACATCTGGTTTGGCATCAATTACTTGTTGAATGAGTTCTTCATTCCCCCTGAAATCAGGTATTAAAACTTCAATTTTAGTTTCCGGGTTTAACCTTTTTACTTCAGTAATTGTGCGTGCCCAAATTTCCGCTCCCTGATCGTCTAAATCGTCACGGTCTACCGAGGTAATTACGCAATGTTTTACCCCCATTATTTTTACCGACTCAGCTAATTTTTCGGGTTCTTTTAAATCGGGAGCCAGTGGTTTACCACTTTTTACAGCGCAAAATTTACAACGGCGGGTGCAAATATCTCCCAATATCATAAAAGTTGCTGTTCCGCGGTTCCAGCATTCCCCAATATTTGGGCAATTCCCACTGGTACAAATGGTATGCAAACCGTGTTTCTCAACCAGATTTTTAACTTTTGAATAGCTCTCCCCTTTAGGCATGTTCATTTTCATCCACTTCGGAAGTCGCTGCCTGTCTTTCAACTCATGTGCCATATCAAAATAAATTTTTGCAAATGTAAGTTTTTAATAATAAAGAGAAATAATTGTATGCTAAAATGATGAAAGGTTAAAATGATGAAATTGTTTACGCAAACAGTCTTGATTCTTGAATCTAAAAATCAATGGTCTTATTTCTCAAAGCTGTTGTTAAAAATTCTTCAGAAAGAACACTTCTTAGGTTAAGTGTGTTATTTTTGTACAATCTTGAAAATTTAAAATGAAATATTTTCTTTTTATAGCAATAATAATCTTGAGTTTTAGCACTGCTACAGCGCAAAACAAAGTGTCCGAGATTCAAACAAAATCGAGTCTTGCCATTCGGTATTATAATGCAAAAGATTACGAAAAAGCAATTCCCTTGCTTAAGGATGTCTACAAAATTTCTAAGAATGGAACCTATTTTAAGTACTATTTAAATTGTTTAGTTCAATTGAATAGATATACCGAGGCGGAGTTAACGATTCAAAAGGAAGTTAAAAAGCAGGGTACTCCAAAACCCGAATTTTATATTCATTGGGGTTATGTTTTGAAGGCGCAAGAACGTATTGCTGAGGCGGAGGAGAAATACCAGGAGGCGATTAATAAAATACAAGCAAACAAAGGAAGTTTTTTGATAACAGCAAGCAATTTTTTAAGTTGGGGTGAATATGAATATGCGAAACAAACCTACTTGAAAGGAAGAGAAGTACTGGCGCCCGAGCAGTTTAATTATGAATTGGCAAGGGCGTATTTGTATTTGCGCGACTACGAGAATATGATGGAGGAGTACCTGAATTTGCTGCGTCAAAGCGAGAAGCAACTTTCTCGTGTGCAAAGTAGTTTATCGTCGGCAATGCGTTTAGATATCGACGATGGATTGCGAAATAAATTTAGGGAGCAGGTTTTAAAAAGAATTCAGGCCGAGCCACAGATAATCGGTTATAACCGTCTGTTAATTTGGTTCTTTTTGCAAGAAAATAAATTTGCAAGTGCCCTGCGACAGTCGGTTGCATTAGATAGACGAACGAGTCTGGAAGCTGCTCAAATTGTGCAATTAGGAAATATGGCTTTGAAAAATAAAAAGTATGTAGATGCTAAAAATGCCTTCGACTATTTGATGAAAAAAGGTGTGGAGAATCCGTTTTATGGGCAAGCATTTGCACTAAATATTCATGCATCGTACTTGCAGTTTATCTCTGAATTTCCGGACGATAAAAGCAAAGGCGAAATAATTGCTGTGGAGTTTAAAAAAGGATTGGAGTTTTTAGGAATCGCTCCGGCAACCTTAATTTTAATTCAGGAAAATGCACATTTGTTGGCGTTTTATTTAGATGAAACAGAAGCTGCGATTTCGCTGTTAAAGACCGGACTAAAAATTCCACAATTGAAACCTGAACAGTTGGGGCAGTTAAAAACCGAAATGGCAGATATTTATGTTTTTGCCAACGATCCATGGGAGGCAACACTAATTTATTCGCAGGTAATTGATGCAAACAAAAAGAATTCGTTGGGCGATGAGGTGAAACTTAAAAAAGCAAAGTTGGGTTACTACCTCGGAAATTTTAGTTGGGCAAAAGCACAGCTCGATGTTTTAAAAGCCAGTACTTCTAAATTAACTGCCAACGATGCCATGGAACTTTCGTTGCTGATTGGCAATAATTTAAACCTCGATACTACCGCTATTCCTTTAACAATGTTTGCTAAAGCAGATTTGAGGTTTTTTCAAAATAATAATGAAGAAGCAATGGTGATTTTAGATGGATTAACAGAGTTGTATCCGTACCACACATTGGTTGACGATATTCTTTTCAGAAAAGCAAAAATTGAAATAGGTCGGCAAAACCATACAAAAGCAGCCGAATATTTAGAGCAAATTGTTAGCGATTTTAGTTATGATTTGCTGGCAGATGATGCCTTGTTTATGGTTGCCGAATTATACAATTACAATTTAGATGAAAAAGAAAAAGCCAAAGGATTGTACAAAGATATGTTGACGCAACATCCGGGAAGTGTTTTTATTGATGAGTCGAGAGAGAAATATCGAGAGTTGCGCGAAATTTATCCTGATAAAGAGTCGGACATTGATAAAGAAATACCTTTTATGAAGGCTATCGAGAATAATGAAATCAACTAAAAAAGCATATCTGTTTGCCGGGCTGGCAGTTTTTTTCTGGTCGACGGTTGCTACAGCTTTTAAAATTGCACTTCGCGAATTCGATTTTATTCAGCTTATTTTCTACACATCCATAGTTTCTGTTGTAGTACTTTTTGTAATTCTGGTTATTCAAAATAAAATACATTTTCTGTTTCAGCAAACCCGAAAAGATTTGTTGAATTCCATGTTTCTGGGTGCGCTGAATCCCTTGTTGTATTACCTTATTTTATTTAAAGCATATTCGCTTTTGCCGGCGCAATTGGCACAACCCTTAAATATGGTTTGGCCAATTACATTGGTTTTGTTTTCGGTTCCACTGCTGGGGCAGAAAATTGGGTGGATGAGTTTGGTTGCCTTGTTTGTCAGCTTTATTGGAGTCATTTTTATTTCGTCGCAGGGTGGAATAAATGGCTTTGAAAATACAAATTGGTTTGGTGTTGCTTTGGCAATTGGCAGTTCAATAATCTGGGCATTGTATTGGATTTTTAATGTTCGTAACAAAAGAGAACAGGTTGTAAAATTGTTTCAGAATTTTTGTTTTGGTACGCTTTATCTGATTGTGGTAATGTTGCTTTTTTCTGACTTTAAACTGCACACTTCTTCTGCATATTTATCTGTAATTTATATCGGATTGTTTGAGACCGGAATTACCTATGTTTTATGGTTGAAAGCGATGGAACTAAGCACCAACAATGCAAAAATTGGCAACCTGGTTTTTCTGGCTCCTTTTGTATCGCTCATTTTTATTCATTTTATTTTGAAGGAAACCATTTACATCACTACTTTTATTGGCCTGGTTTTTATTGTTGCCGGAATATTTGTTCAGCAATTAGACAGAAGAGAGTAGGGAGATTTTAGTACAGAGTAATGAGAATTGAAAGAGTAGGAATAATCTAGTTTATGGAGAAACCACTTAGAATATTAGGGATCGATCCCGGAACAACAGTTACCGGTTACGGATTGGTTGAAATCCGCGATAAGAAACCTGTGATTTTAAACATGGGAAATATCACGCCGGGCAAATATTCCGACCATTATCAGCGCCTCAAATATTTGCACGAAAGAGCACTACATTTGGTAAAAGAGTACCAACCCGATGTGATGGCAATTGAAGCACCGTTTTACGGGAAAAATGTACAATCGATGTTAAAGTTAGGGCGCGGGCAAGGAGTGTTAATGGCAGCTGCATTGGTGCACGATGTACCTATTCATGAATACGCGCCGCTGTTGGTAAAACAGGCGATTACCGGAATGGGGAGGGCTTCCAAAGAGCAAGTCGCCTATTTCCTTCAGAAAGTTTATCATTTAAAAGATTTAGACCAGGGGTTGGATGCCACCGATGCAGTGGCAGTTGCCATTTGTCATTTTATTCAGCTGAGTAAACCTCAAAAATCGAAGGAGTATAAAAACTGGGGCGACTTTGTAAAAAAGAATCCGGGGAAGGTGAAGTAAATTATTTGATGACAGACGATTTGTAAAATGGTTAAATTGTGCAAAAGGATCTTTATTCAAATAAATAAATTTCCTGACCGAAAGGATTTTGTAACGATTTTTCATAAATTCGGTTAGCAACTACAAAATCCTGAATGGCAACGCCAACACTTTTAAATACGGTAATTTCCGTATCGGAAGTGCGCCCGGGAATGTTTCCCAAAGCAAATTCACCAATCTCTCCCTGAATGTGTTCAGCTGTAAACACCCCATCATTTATCGGCTTTATTAAATCGCCACTTTCAGCAATACACGACGCTTTCTGGTCGACAAATATTGTTGCGGCTTTTAAAATCATCGGATCAAGTTCCTGCATATTTGGGTTAAAAGAACCAATCGCATTTATATGAACTCCAGCTTTTAAATTCTCTATGTAAAACAGCGGCTCTTCTGCATTTGTGGCAGTGCAAATTATATCGCATTCACTTAAAACATCTTTGTTTTCAGTAAAATGAATTTCGGCAGTAACTTTGGTTTTCATCTCAGAAATAAACGATTCAGCTGAATCTCTGTTTTTATCAAAAATCCACACTTTTGAAATATCGCGTACTGCAGCAACCGCCTCCAATTGCGTTTTTCCTTGTGCACCGCAACCAAATATTGCTACTGTTTTCGCATCTTCTTTTGCAAAATATTTAGTTGCTAAACCGCTGGCTGCCCCAGTTCGTAACGCAGTTAAATATTCTCCATCCATCATCGAAAGAATCTCACCGGTTTCAGTATCCAAAACCAAAACAATTCCAACAATAGCTGGAATTCCCCGAACTGCTCCCATCTCCTTTTGGGTTAAAACTTTTATAGCAGCTCTTTTAACTGAATCAACCGCAACCGGTTTAAGTAGCATGGTTAATGAACCTCCTGCAAGTGAAGTAACATAACGTTGAGGGACAAAACATTTGCCTGAAGAAAGGCTGGTAAATGCTTCAGACATTGAATCAATAGCTTCAGACATTGTGAAATGTTTTCTGATTTCACTTGATTTAATCAATATTATGGGTTGCCTTTTTTTTAGTTTATTCATTTATTATTCAATTTTTTTCTCCCGTTTAAGATTGTATAAATATACTCACAACAATTATCTAACTAATCAAATTCACTTCTATTTTTATTTTTTTGTAAGGTTTATACCTCACTTTCGACTGCATATAACGACAAAAGAATTTTTAAATTTAGTTAGATGATTGATTTTAAGGAGATACATATTATGAAACAAATACTTTGCCCAATATCGCATGAAAAAATTAGTGAACAAGTGACAAGGCTCAATGCACTTTTGGGAATACTACTGGCGGTTGCCGGATTTGCAACCAACTCTGTTCTATTCTTTATTTTTCTACTGACCGATTTTTATATCCGAGCATTTACAAAGGCTAAGTTTAGTCCGATAAGTTACTTAAGTCATCGAATGGCAAATGCACTAAATCTTAATAAAAAGAGTATTGACAAAGCACCTAAAATATTTGCAGCCCGCATCGGATTGTTAATGACCTTGGCTATTACAATATTATCCTTGCTCAATTTTAATATTGCTGCATTAGCAGTTGGCGGAATTCTTGTATTTTTTGCATCTCTGGAATTTGCACTGGCAATTCGCATGGGCTGTATTATGTACACGTACTTTATACTTCCGTTTTATAAATAATTTTTTAATACAATTTGACGATTAGGAACGCACTCATTTTTAGGTGCTTTTTTTATAATAGAAAAAGGATGGTTTTTTTAAAACCATCCTTTTTAGTGAGTGGAAAGGCCGGTTCAGCAACCAGCCTTTACTCAATCAACCTAAACTAAACCAAAAACCAAACCATTTTTATGGTGAGTAAACTTTTATACCATCTTATACATTTAAAACGATTAATTGCAAAAAAGGTTTAGAAAAATTTATTTTTTTCCTTTTCGCCACACGCTTGTTTTGGGTTTTCGGTAGAGCAGGATACAAAAAGACTACTAAACAGCACGATTAATAAAAGGATTTTTGTTGGTTTCATTTTTTAATTTTTGTCGGAAGACCCCCGCCTGGCTGACGCAGTCGGACAGGGAAGTCTAATGTCCGAGGTTTTGTAATCTATATTTTAATCTCATTAAACATTAGAACCGGGTTATTTTAAGGATCCAAAAGTATATTTATCCAAATCAATATCGTGAGGATAGTTTTTAAACCAGTTTGCTAATTCTTCTTTTAGTTCAGCAGCTTTTTCAATCTGAACATCTTTAAGGTTCTTTGTTTCCCCAATATCAGTTTCCAAATTATAGAGTTGAACATTTGAACCATCGAAATCCATTAACAATTTATAATCTCCTTTTCGAATGGCTAAATCAGGGTCGTTGTCCGTGCCATATCCGGGACGGTCAGGAGGACGAATCCAGAACAGGGATTTGCTGCGTTTCTGTTGCTCTTTACCTGAAATTGCCGACAGCATAGATTCACCATCGTATTCAACACCTTTATCGGGTTCGGCTCCAGCAATTTCCATAAAAGTAAGCGAAAGGTCAATTCCCGCCATTACAGTTTTCGTATTTTTTGTACCGACCTTGTTTTTTGGAATTCGTTTGGGCCACCACGCAATAAAAGGTTCACGAAATCCTCCTTCATACAAATTGGTTTTATAACCACGTAAAATTCCGGCGTTGTTTACCGCTTTGTCCGGCCCGTTGTCGCTGGTAAAAACGACGAGTGTATTTTCTTTTAACTCTTTGTTATTCCGGATGTAATCAAACAAGCGTCCCATGTGGGTGTCCATCTCCTGCATCACCCCAAAAAATCTCGCTTGCATGGATAAATCCCCGCGCAAATGTAAGGGAGGTTCAAGTGGGGTGTGAATATCGTCGGGCCACAAATTAATGTAAAATGGTTTGTTCTCCTTTTGGGCATTTTCAATTGCCAGAATTGTCCTATCCACAAAAATCTGAGTGAAGTCTTCTCTTTTTGCCCAATGGATTTCGCCTTTACCTAATTTTTCCGACTGTTTCTCCAAACCACGTGTACCATCCTTATAGTCAAAAGTTTCGTAAGTTGCCAGGTAGCGCTCTCCAATGCCTTCAAACTGAGTCACCGATTCATCAAAACCGTATTCTGTAATGTATGGAACATTGCCAATATCGCGACCCCCACCCATGTGCCATTTTCCAATGTGCGCGGTGTAGTATCCAGCTTTTTGAAGGTTCCGGGCTACAGAAGGGGCTTCTTCGGAAAGGTAATTTTTCATCCCCCTTTCTTTATTTGGTTTACTGCCGTTAATGTACGAAGTTATTCCCCACCGTGATGGAAATTGTCCGGTGGTAACTGCTACTCTCGATGGTGAACAAATGGGTGCATTCACATAAAACTGAGTGAACAGAATCCCTTCTTCCGCCAATTGGTCAATATTTGGCGTGTGAACTTTTGTGTTACCAAAACATCCCAAATCGGCATAGCCCATGTCATCGATAAAAATGAACAGGATATTGGTTTTCTTTTTTGCGAAACCATTCACACTCAATATTACAAATAATGCAATAAAGGCTGTTCTAAATAAATTTCTTTTTCTAATTTCCATTTGTCCAAATGCGTTTATAATTTTCTTCCCAAACAGCTTCCATTTCCTTTACTCTCTCAGGATTTTCAGTAGCAAGATTATTTGTTTCAGTTCGGTCTGCTGCAAGATTAAACAACTCCCAATTCCCCCCTTTTAGCGCAGAAATTTTCCAGTCGTTAATACGCAGAGCGCGACCTCCTATATGTTCCCAAAACAAGGTGTCATGAGTATTGGAAATTTGCTTATTCAAAAGTGATACGATACTTTTTCCTTCAACGGGTGTGGTTTTCAACCTATTAATTTCTGAGGGATACTCAGCTCCTGCCAATTCTAAACAGGTTGGCAGAATATCAATTACATGCCCAACTCCATTGTTGATGGTATTTTCCATCCCTTTTAATCCGTCCGGCCAATGGACAATAAATGGCGTACAGTTTCCACCTTCGAACGATTCTTTTTTCCAGTAACGAAAAGGTGCATTTACAGCACCAACCCAGGCAGTGCCGAGATATCCCCAGGTAAGTTCATCACCCGGGCGGTCATATTTTTGGTGTGGATAGATAATTTCTTTCCCTTCGCGGGTTTGTCCCGGACGGTCGAAACCAGGTTTATAACCTCTTTCAGGAGAAGCTCCATTATCGGCAAGAAATAGTATTAATGTATTTTCAAATTTACCGGTTTCCTTTAGCTTTTCAATTAAACGACCAATTCCCTGATCCATTCGGTCAACCATAGCAGCATGAGCTTCCATGTGTTTTGCCTCCCATTCCTTTTCAGTACAATCTTCCCATAAACTACCAGATTCGTTTGCTGCGAGTGAAGCTGTTTTTGGGTCAAACAAACCTTGCTCAATCAGACCTTTGTAACGCTGTTCACGTAATTTATCCCAACCGCCATCGTATAAACCTTTGTATTTTTCAATGTCTTCGGGAAGGGCGTGAAGTGGCCAGTGCGGTGCTGTATGAGCCACGTACAGGAAAAATGGTTTATCATCATCACTAAATTGCTCCACCATATCAATACTTTTATCAGTGATAAAGTCGGTCATGTAAAAATCATCTGGAATCTCTTTTATCTGGTTTTGGTTATGAACCAGACTAAACGGATCGAAATAATTTACCACTCCCCAAATTACGCCCCAGTGTTCCTCAAAACCACGATTACTGGGATACGATTCCAGCGGAGCAAAAATGCTGCTGTCTTTTCTGTGCGAAAGCCAAAGCAGTTGTTCCTGGTTGTCATCCAGTTGTTGAGTTCGCGATAAATGCCATTTCCCGGCCATTCCGGTATGGTATCCGTTTTCTTTGAGGATTTCAGCAATTGTTGCTGCATTTCTGGATAATGTTTGACCGTTTCTTGCCAAGCCCACCTGGTGCGGGTATTTTCCGGTTAATAAAGAAGCCCGGGTTGGACAACATCTTGATGCATTATAAAACTGAGTGAAACGGATGCCATTTTCAGCCAAATCATCTAAGTTTGGAGTTTGAATTTCTCCTCCATAGCAGCCAATGTCTGAATATCCTAAATCATCGGCCATAATTATTACAATATTGGGCTGCTTTTTTTGTTTTTCATATTTTTCTGATACCCCACAACCAATCAATTGAAGTGCAGCTATCAGTAACAAAATGAGATTTTTAATATGCATAATTGATTTTTTAATCTTTAACCTTATTTTGTTGGCTGCCAATTGGGAATTACCGGACCAGACATATCGTTTTTCTCGTAGTAACGTGGATTTTGATTTGCGATCTTAAATTTATAAAACCTATCTATTCCTGATTTTAAGGAATTCACAATATCTTGTTTCTTTTCAGAGAGTTCAATTGATTCTGTTTTGTCCTCATTTATTCTGAACAATTCAATATTTTCCGATGAAATTTCATTGTCAGGGGCATTTCGTTGCCAAATCAATTTCCATTGGTTGGTGTTCATTGCAAACTTTTCTTTCTTTTCAGCATTCTGGTCCAAATAAGTAAACCACTCCCGGTTATCCAGTTTTCCGCCTTTCAATCCATCCAGAATATTTATTCCGTCCAATTCGTTTTTACTATTTCCGCTGTAATTGGCAATCTCCATTAAGGTAGGCAACACATCAATATACCCCATTCTTTCGGTAATAATTTTTCCACCCGAAATATTTCCTGCAGGCCAGTGAGCAGCAGCCACTACATTAATTCCTCCTTGATATACAGTGAGTTTTGAACCCCGCAAATTGCCATTACTTGCTACTTTTTTTACACCACCGTTATCACTAAAAAACAAGATAAAAGTGTTTTCAAGCTGGCCACGTTTTTTAATACCCTCGATTATTCGTCCAATGTTTTGATCCATACAATCCACCATCGCAGCATAGATTTGCTTGTCTCCGTTGCGATTGGGGTATTTGGCAATGTCTTTCGGTTTTGCCTGGAAAGGAGAATGTGGTGCAGTAAAAGGGATATACAAAAAGAATGGTTCATCTTTAGGAACAGAGTTGATAAATTCTAATGAAGCATCTCCAATCAAGTCGGTGGAATAACCTTCTTTTTGGGAAGGTTTCCCTATTTCCTGCCAATCGCGTTCTCCAGCTCTGTCTTGTGTAAAATAATCCACGGCTCCGTTGTGGCATCCTTCATAAAAAGTAAATCCCTGGTTGGCTGGCAACCACTTTTTTTGGCGATGTCCCAAATGCCATTTCCCCACAATACCCCGGTATTTGTATCCGGCTTCTGCCAACATTTCGGCAATGGTGAATTCTTCCGGTGGCATACCTAATTCCCGTTGTGGTGGTATCACGGCACGCATTAAACCAAAACGAATAGGATACCGCCCGGTCATTAATCCGGCACGGGTTGGCGAGCACATGGGGCAGGCATAAAACTGGTCAAGTTGTACGCCTTCGGTGGCCAACCTGTCGATGTGCGGCGTTTTAATATCGCTGCCATGAAATCCAACATCTCCATAACCTAAATCGTCGGCAAGGATGATAATAATATTTGGTTTAGTGTTACTCTCTTTTGTAATTCCACAAACTGCCGCTGATAAAAACGAAAGTACCATTACAAAGGCCATTTTGATATTCGTTCCCATAATTATTATTTCGTTTCTGCTTTTTTTGTTCTCATTTTCACAAGTCTACTTATTATGTCTTGGCATGTGTTCAAAAGCTTCCATCTCTGTTTGCTGACCTTTATCTCCGCACATCTCCATCCATTTTAATAACTCTGAACGCAATTGCTTTTTAATTGCTTCAAACTCTGGTTTTGCTGCCAGGTTATTTTGGCACCATTTATCTTTTTTGATATCGTAAAGTTCCTCTCCCGGTCTTTTTTTGTATTTGTCTACCAACATTTCTGCATTACTATCATTTTCTGCTGCTTTTTCCCACGAAGCATACCACGCTATAGGCTTTGAATTATTGTTAGCAGCATTCAGAAATACTATTTCAGGAGTTAAATTCCAGATGTATCGATACCGGTCACCAACAACTGCACGGATGGCATAATGGTCGCTTCCATTATTAATGCCCCTGGTGGTTTGCAAACTAAAGGAATACTCTTTTATTTCCTTTTTCGAGTCTTTAAAAATGGGGACCAAACTTTTACCGTCGAGTTTATCTACTTTTTCACCCCCGGCCAGATCAATAAATGTTGGAAGTAAATCGGTGTACTCAACAATGGCTTCTGATTTTGTTCCCGCTTGAATTAGTCCGGGCATGCGGGCGATCAGCGCCGATTTTACCCCTGCTTCGTAGCAGGTCCATTTGGCAAAAGGGAAACTATTGCCTTGTTCGCTGGCAAAAATCACCAGGGTATTTTCAGAAAAACCGTATTTGTCGAGTAGCTCCAGGGCGTTTCCTACCTGACCATCCAGATAATTAATTTCAGCCAAATAGGCACAAAAGGCCTCCCGGATTTCTTTTGTGTCAACATAATGTGGCGGAAGCGTAATTTCTTCGGGATTGAACAGAGAAGCATCTCCCTTATCCCATGGAGTATGAGGTTCGTTTGAACAAAGCATCAGCGCAAAAGGCTCCTTGTTTGCTTTTACTTCCTGTAAAAATCCTTCTATTAATTCAAAATCAGGATTTTTTTTTGTTCCCAAATATTCAAAAGGAAAAACATTTTTGGGGCCAATATGTGTTTTACCCGACAAGGCCACTCTGTAGCCCAGTGGTTTTAAATATTGAACAATACTTTCAGTACCTGCCTTTGCATTGGTATGGTTTGGATAGGCGTCTGTTTTTACCGGATACAAACCTGTATAAATATTGTGCCTTGTTGGAGAACACATTGGTGCCGCCTCATAGCAGCGTTCAAATTGCATCCCCTCTGAAGCCAATTTGTCGATATTTGGCGTTTTGGAATCCTTGCTCCCGTAACAAGCGATATCCCAATTTGTACAATCGTCGGCAAGTATAAAAACGATATTAGGTTTGGTTACCTTATCTACTTTATTTTTCGCCAAACCATGTTGACTACTTAAAACTACAAGCAGAATTATGCTTAAAAAGAATAAGTATTTTCTCATTATATTTAGAATTTTATAGATTCAAATTTTTCCTTTTAAATGGATTATTTCTATTTATCCGGTAATTTATGGCTAAATAACCACTTCAAAAATATGGGTTCAGGATCGCACCGATCGCTGCTAAACCGGGTTTTGCCATTATTGCTTCCGGCAACAAATTTTACCGAAACACCGTGTCCGTCCCCCTCCCAGGTAGTAAACTTCATGTTGCCACCTATTTTTTGCATTTCTGCAAATACTTTTTGATCGTTCTCTATTGGACAAGTTTTATCCTGGTTGCCATGAAATATCCAAAAAGGGATATCTTTAATTATGGTGACATCAATAAATTTTTCGGTTTCAGGTCGGCCACTCCCGGCAGAGGGTGCCGCAGCTGCAAAATAATCAGGATCCATTTGTGTCAGAATATAGGTTCCATGTCCTCCCATTGAATGCCCAAGAATATATATCCTGTTCATATCAACTGAAGGTAAACCTCTAATAATGTCTTTTATGTTTGAGAGGTGAACCTCGTTCCATAGTTCTTTTGCCTGAGGTGCAAGCACATAACATGGGTAATCGGTACGGTTCTGCTCTGTTGCCAAAACCTGATTCCATTTACGGAATTGCACTCGGTTATCTGTCCCCCTGCCAGCACCACCGTGTAAAGAAATAATTACCGGATAGCTATTGTCAGGATTAAAATTTATCGGTTTCATAATCCTGTAGGGCATTTCTTTATAAGTATGCGCTTCGTGAAGGTTCACTACCCACTCTTCAACATCCTGCCCTTTTGCAACTTGAGCGATGCAAATAAGTGCCAGCGTAAATAATATAATTCTGTTCATAACGTGATTTTTTTTTGACGCAATTTAAGTTTCTAAATCAATGGATATAAAAAATCGGATTATCATTTTTTAAACAAAGTAGAATGTATCTCTTTTAACTTTTTCACAGGCATTTTAATAACTTTCCTGTCGTAGGTCATTAAGCCATTTACCTCGCCTTCAACATCGGTTGTTTGTGTATATACTGCAGCAGAAAGTCCTTTGCTTTTCTTCATTTCAACTATTTGGTTGAATTTATAGATATAATTCTCCAATAGTTCTTTTTCTGATTGGTAAGTTTGATAACCCCAGTTTCGCATTTCCGGATTCCACAAATGATCTTTAACCGGATAACCAATTCCGCCGTATTCTCCGATAACCGAAGCCCTGTCGAGCGAAGTAGCTGGAATATGTACTTCGGTTTGGTAAGAATGGATATCGTAAATGTCTCCGCAGGGGCG
Organism: Bacteroidota bacterium; assembly: GCA_013203755.1. Lineage (GTDB taxonomy): Bacteria > Bacteroidota > Bacteroidia > Bacteroidales > Prolixibacteraceae > Draconibacterium. Next base: position 4,563 of record JABMPI010000576.1, on the reverse strand, counting down.
TAAAGCCCAGCCGCTAACAGCATTAACCAGACGGGTTGGATCCAGGTCTTTTATCATTTTTGCAATCCTGCATGTTGCATATTGTCCCCAGCCTTCGTTAAATGGAACCCATATTACAATACAGGGTGAATTGTAATGAATATCAATCATCCGGCGCAATTCCCATTCAAATTGAGCTGCATCTGCTGAACGATGATTCAAATCTATTCCGGTACGGGAAACATGCTGAACACGGTCCGGGCGTTTGTTTTCTTCAGCTGGAAGAACAACCATTCCCGATGGCATATCCTGCCATACCAACATTCCCAGTTTGTCGCAATGATAAAACCAGCGGTCGGGCTCCACTTTAATGTGTTTACGAATCATATTGAATCCCATTTTTTTGGTCATTTCAATGTCGTATTTCATTGCCTCGTCGGATGGAGGAGTGTGCAAACCATCGGGCCACCAGCCCTGATCAAGCGTTCCGTAATGGAAGAGCGGTTCGTTGTTCAGGAATAAATATTTGTTCCCATTTAAATCACCGAGACTAATTTTTCGCATCCCAAAATAGCTATTTACTTCATCTATTACTTCACTTGAGGCATTTGTAAGTGTACAGCTCAAATCATATAAATTCGGGTTGTCAGGCGACCATAATTCAGGCGATTCAATTTTAATTGTTACTTCTTTGTCGGCTAAAACTTCTGCTGTTGCAACTTGTTTTCCATTCGAGGAAATCGCAATTTTAACCTTGTATTCATGCTTTAATGGTTCACTCAACATTGGAATTATTGATACAATTTCAGCATCAATGTCAGGAGTAATTTTAACCTCCTTCAAAAAGGCTTCCGAAGAAACCGCTTCCAGCCAAACAGTTTGCCAGATTCCGCTTACCGGAGTATACCAAATTCCCTGCTGTGATAACTGTTGCTTTCCACGGGGTTGCACCCCGGAACTAGATGGATCGTCAACACAAACTACCAATTCCTGAGTTTCTTTTTCGTTTAGGTATTCCGTTATATCAAATGAAAATCGGTCGTAAGCTCCTTTGTGCGAACCAACCACAGCACCATTTACCCAAATAGTAGTTGAATAATCAACTGCCTCAAAATTCAAAATTACACTTTTATAGTTCCAATCGGTAGGAATTTTAAACTGACGTTTGTACCAAATACGGTCATCAGGTTTAACCTCGCCCATTACTCCGGAGAGGGAAGATTCCACACAAAACGGAACCAAAATATCACCTTGAAATTTTTTGGGTTGCGGTTGATTTTTTTTGATTACAGCGTATTCCCAGAGTCCGTTTAGGTTCATCCAGTTTTCACGTTCAAATTGTGGACGGGGATATTCCTGCCAAACATTTTCGGGAGTAACTCTTTCAGCCCATTGGGTTTTCATTTTATCACCTGCCGGCTCCCATTTCTGAGCAAAAAGAGTTACACAAAAAAATAGGGAAACGATTGTTAGTTTAAGTTTCATCGCGATTAAAATTTGAATGTTTTATTTAATTACAAAATTATTACCTGAAGACTATTTCTTCTGGACGCAGTGTTAAAGATTGTGTAAAATAATTTAATTGCCAACACATTTACCTTTCTATATTAAAATGCATCCCCTTCTTCGAATTGTTCGGAGTCATTTTTCAGCTCCCGGGTCGCCTTGTTGTTTCATCCATTTGCCAAGCTCTTCTTTTGATCGCAACATATATCGGGTAATCAAACGCAGTGTTTTCTCATCTTTTGCAGAATTAAACATCCACGAAGACCAATAGTATATTAAAGGAAATTTCAACGAAGAAATAATGTAAAAGAAAAGCAATAGAATAAAAGGATAAATTTTAAACCGGCTCTAAATCTTCTCTCTTTCTATTTTAAACTTTTCCTTGTACATTTGCACCTCAAAATTTTGATTAGAAAGAACATGGAAATTCCGAGCAAGTACAACCCGGTTGAAGTTGAAGATAAGTGGTATAAATACTGGATGGATAATAAATTCTTCCATTCTACACCCGACGAGCGCGAGCCTTACACCATTGTAATACCTCCGCCAAACGTAACGGGCGTGTTGCACATGGGGCACATGCTTAACAATACCATTCAGGATATTTTGGTGCGCCGCGCCCGAATGACCGGTAAAAATGCTTGCTGGGTTCCCGGAACCGACCACGCATCTATTGCTACCGAAGCGAAAGTGGTGAATAAATTAAATAACGAAGGAATTGACAAATACGATTTATCTCGCGATGAATTTCTAAAACACGCATGGGACTGGACCGATAAACATGGTGGAATAATCCTGGATCAGTTAAAAAAACTTGGAGCTTCGTGCGACTGGGACCGTACCGCTTTTACTATGGACGAAACCCGCAGCGAATCGGTTATAAAAGTTTTTGTTGACTTGTTTAACAAAGGGTTGGTTTACCGTGGAGTACGCATGGTAAACTGGGATCCTTCTGCAAAAACTGCTCTTTCCGATGAGGAAGTAATCCATAAAGAAGTTCAATCGAAATTATATTATCTAAAATATCAAATTGAAGGCGAGGATGAATTTGTAACCATCGCAACTACTCGCCCGGAAACGATTTTGGGCGACACTGCTGTTTGTATAAATCCTGCCGACGAACGTTTTGCGCACCTAAAAGGGAAACGCGTTTTGGTGCCTTTAATTAATCGCTCTGTTCCGATTATTGAAGACGATTATGTAGATATGGAATTTGGAACCGGTTGTTTAAAAATTACTCCGGCTCATGATATTAACGACTACGAAATTGGAATGAAGCACAATCTTCCTTCCATCGATATATTTAACGACAACGGAACTCTAAGCGAAAAGGCAGGACTTTACATTGGAGAAGACCGTTTTGATGTTCGCGATAAAATTGTTCCTGAATTGCAAAAAGCCGGAAATGTTGCAAAAATTGAGGATTATACAAACAAAGTAGGTTTTTCGGAAAGAACAGATGTTATTATCGAGCCAAAACTTTCGGCTCAGTGGTTTCTAAAAATGGAAGAGTTGGTAAAACCGGCATTGGAAAATGTGATGAATGACAACATTCAGTTTCATCCTCCGAAATTTAAAAATACCTACAAGCACTGGATGGGCAACATCAAAGACTGGTGTATTAGTCGTCAGTTGTGGTGGGGACACCAAATACCAGTTTATTATTTGCCCGACGGAACATTTGTTTCTGCCGAAACAGCTGAGCAAGCTTTAGAAATGGCGAAAGAAAAATCTGGAAATGCTGATTTAACTGCTGCTGATTTAACACAAGACGAAGATGCACTGGACACCTGGTTTTCTAGCTGGTTGTGGCCAATTTCTGTTTTCGATGGAATTCGTGAACCAGATAACGAAGAGGTAAATTATTATTATCCATCTTCTGATTTAGTAACAGCACCCGATATTATTTTCTTCTGGGTGGCACGAATGATTATTTCGGGTTACGAATACCGCGATGAATTCCCATTCAAAAATGTATATTTTACAGGAATGGTGCGTGATGAGCAGCGACGAAAAATGTCGAAGTCGTTGGGGAATTCGCCAGACCCACTTGATTTGATTACAAAATACGGTGCCGACGGCGTTCGCGTAGGAATGTTACTTTGCTCACCTGCCGGTGGCGATTTGCTTTACGACGATGGAATGCCACAGCAAGGGGCTGGTTTTTCAACCAAAATATGGAACGCTTTCCGACTAGTTAAAAACTGGGAAGTTTCAAGCGAAATTGAGCAGCCTGAACATTCAAAATTGGCCATTGAATGGTTCAAAAATAAATTAGGAGAAGTAGTTGAAACGTTGGACTCTCAATTCGACCAATTCCGAATTTCAGAAGCATTAATGACCGTTTACACAACCGTTCGCGATGAATTCTCAGGATGGCTTTTGGAGATGGTTAAACCACCTTATCAAAAACCAATTGATGCACAAACATACAACGATGTGGTTGATTTGTTCGACCAGATGCTACGTTTGATGCACCCGTTTACGCCATTTATTACCGAAGAAATATGGCAATTGCTAGGTGAAAGAAAAGAAGGGGAAAGTATTATGATTAGCCAACTTCCGAAAGCTGAAAAATACGATTCGGAATTACTTGGCACATTTGAAGATGTAAAAGAGGCAGTTTCAGGAATTCGCAAAATAAGAAAAGAAAAAAACATCGCTTTTAAAGATTCAATTGAATTGGCAGCTCAAAAAGGCGACAAAGGATTTGATACTGCATTCAATAGTATTCTAATAAAACTGGGTAATCTTTCAGAATTAAATCTGGTTGAAGAAGAAGTTAAAGGAGCAGCATCTTTCCGTGTAAAATCGAGCAACTTTTATATTCCTTTAGACAGTTTTATTGATGTAGAAGAGGAGTTGAAAAAACTGGAAGAGGAGTTAAAATACACCAAAGGATTCCTTTTTTCGGTAATGAAAAAATTGGGTAACGAACGTTTTGTTAGCAGCGCACCCGAAGCAGTAGTTAACAAGGAAAAAGAAAAACAGGCCGATGCCGAATCGAAAATAAAAGTTTTAGAGGAGCGGATTGCTTCTATGATATAAACATTGTAGAGACGCACGGCCGTGCGTCTC
>JABMPI010000575.1 GCA_013203755.1 Bacteroidota bacterium | reverse complement strand
TTGTTTGTAGGAGTTTTCGTGCTCTTCATCAACAATAATTATCCCCAAATTCGAAAATGGTAAAAATACTGCGGAGCGTGCACCTAAAACTACCTGGTAACCTTTTTCGGGTTCTTTCTGAAATTGAAGAACTTTTTCCCAGATCTCAACTCGTTCCTGACTGTTTAATTTCGAATGGTAAATACCAACTTTTCTCCCAAAAACGTTTTTTAGCCTTTTTATTATTTGAGTGGTTAATGCAATTTCGGGAACCAAATAAAGTGCCTGCCTTCCCGATTTTAAAATTTCATCTATTAAATGAATATAGATTTCGGTTTTTCCGCTGGCAGTAATTCCGTGAATAAGTGCAACCTGTTTGGTTTTGAAAGCCGACTTTATTTGTTTTAAAGCCTCTGCCTGATATTGGTTTAACAAATTGATGCTAACCTGGTCGATTTCTTCATCTTCAATTCGTGATATTTGTTTTTGGAATTGAGATAAAAATCCTTTTTTAACCAATTCATTCAAAATTCCTGAAGTGAAACTTGTGCCTTCGAATAACTCTTTTTTTGAAATAACCGGAATTTGTTCGGACTCAAAAGCATGAGTTTTATGGCAAAAATGGTAAAGCAGCGCCAACTGCTTTTTTGCCCGTTCCAGTTTCCCTATTTTGGTTTCCAGAAATGCTTCAGTTTTTATATCGGGATGAAATCGTATAAAAGATTCAGTTTTAGGTTTGTACTTTGCACTTACTTTTTCTTCAATAAAAATGAGATTTTTTGAGAGTAGAGATTTTAGTGCCGCGTAGGAAAAATTAGTACCCAATTTTTTTTGAAGCTCAACTAAAAGGGTAACATCTTCTTCTAGCTGACGAAGAATAAAATCCTCTTTTTCCGAAATTTTGGTTTCAATTTCAGCACCGGTTAAAAATATTTTCGATTTGCTTTCCAGTTTTAACCCGGTTGGAAGAGCCGCCCTAAAAACATCGCCAAATGTACAGCAGTAATATTTTGCAATCCATTGCCACAATTCAAAATTTTGCGGAAGAACAATCGGTGCGTCATCCAGAATTTGCTGAATTTCTTTAGGTTCTATGTCTGTAGGATTGGAATCTGAAATTGAAAAAACCAGTGCGGCATATAATTTTTTCTGCCCAAATTGTACGATAACTCGTTGGCCAGGCTGAATATGCGCATATAATAGTTCTGGCACCTTGTACGTGTACGAATCGTGAAGTGAGAGTGGCAATATAACTTGTGCAAATAATTCTGGCATTGGTGAAGTTTAAACCTTCATAAAAGTAGTTTAAAAAAATGATGGACTCCAAAAAAATAACTTATTAGTATTTGATTAAAAGGAAGGTGTTGCACTCAGAATGTTTGTTTTGAAGGCTTACGAAGTCAAATAAAAGTAGAGTTTACTCGCGTAAATAAGTTTTTTTTGACAAGCATAACAAAGAAAACGGACATTCTGTACGTACATCAATCAAAATGAGTAGTTACCCAATTGGCAACTTCATCCATTAACCAATTTGGTGTTGATGTAGCGCCACAAATCCCAACTGATTCTATTCCATTAAACCAACTGTTGTTAATTTCTTCAATCTCTGAAATGATGTGCGAATTCGGATTTTCTTCTTTGCAAATAGAATAAAGATATTGTCCGTTTGAACTTTTTTTACCAGCAACAAATAAAATCAAATCGTATTGCGATGCAAAAATTTTAAGATTAGGTACACGGTTTGAAACTTGTCGGCAAATGGTATCTTTAATTTCAACCGGAACACCGGGTTGTATTTTTGAATTTACCAGGTTGGCAATTGTATGAAAGTCTTCAATTCTTTTTGTAGTTTGCGAATACAAAGAAATTGGACGGGTCATGTCTATTTTTTCAACATCGGCAATAGATTCTACAATTATTGCATTGTGGTTGGTTTGCCCGTTTAATCCTTCAATTTCGGCATGACCTTTTTTGCCAAAAATTACAACCTGGCCTTTAGTTTGAAGTTTTGAAGTGTAAGAATTTTTAACTTTTTCTTGCAACGTGAGTACTACCGGGCAAGTGGCATCGATTAATTCGATGTTGTTTTTTTCGGCATGTTCGTACGTTTCAGGCGGTTCGCCGTGGGCACGAATTAAAACTTTACAATTTTTTAGCGAAAAATATTCCTCTTTTGAAATGGATTTTAGACCCATCTTCTCCAGTCGATCAACTTCTTTCTCGTTGTGAACGATGTCGCCCAAACAATATAATAGATTGGAATCTTCCAATTCTGCTTCTGCCGATTTTATAGCTTTAATTACACCAAAACAAAATCCCGATTTCCTGTCAATTTCAACTTTCATCTCCCACTAGTTATTTCTTTTACCTTCTCCACTGTCCATTTCAATTGCTCTTCGCGTGTTAAATTGCTATTGTCGAGAATTAATGCATCGTCAGCTCTTTTTAACGGACTAACTGCCCGGTTCGAGTCTATTTTGTCGCGACCTTCTACATTCTGCAAAATTTCATCGAAATCAACATTTTGTCCTTTTTCTTTTAACTCATCAAAACGTCGTTGTGCTCTTATTTTAGGCGAAGCAGTCATAAATATTTTAAGTTCTGCATCGGGAAAAACAACTGTTCCAATGTCTCGGCCATCCATTACAATACCTTTGGTTAAGCCATTTTCGCGTTGTTGTTTTACCATTTCGTGGCGCACTTCGGCAATGGTACTAATTGGGCTAACATTTTGCGAAACCTTTAATTGGCGAATTTCCTCTTCCACATTTTCGCCGTTAAAAAAGGTGGTGTTTTTCCCTTGTGTTTCGTCCCATTGAAACGTTATTTTTATGTTCTTTAATTCTGGAATAATTTTTGCAACATCGGGTTCTCCGTTTGGCATTAATCCTTTTCGCAAAGCTACCAAAGTAACTACACGGTACATTGCACCGCTGTCGATGTAAATGTATCCTAGCATTTGTGCCAACGATTTAGACATTGTACTTTTTCCACACGACGAATGTCCGTCAATTGCAATTATTATTTTCTTTTCCGCCATTTTTAAAATGAATTTGAAAGCAAAGGTAATCGATTTTTTAAATCAGATGCATTTGTCTTTTTTGTTTGTGAATTGAAACATGTTTTTGTGAATTTTAGAAGTATCCTTAAAATTTTTCGTTGAGATTAATACCTAACGAAAACAGGTTGGATGAACTTGCTAAGTGAAAGCGGGAATTGGCATAATCCAGACGAAATCGTTTTACCTTCACCCCAAAACCAAAAGAAAAGCCAACTGACGAAACTTTATCATCGAATTTTAATTCTTGCCTGCGCTGATAATTATAGCCTGCTCTTAAAATAAAATTTTCGGAAGGGAGAACTTCAATACCAAAAACGGTGTGGCGCATTATCTGTTTGGCAAAGCTTTCGTCGCGTTCGAAAATACTCAACTCTCCGTCGCTGTTTGGATCAGGCTCCGGGTTTGCCAAATCCCAGTTGTTAAGTTGTTGTAAAGTTATAGAGAAGATTAGGGGTGCATGCGAAAGGCGGCGACTAATTCCGGCTTGTAAATTGAACGGAATTTTTTCCCGACTTCCATTGTCGTAGTAGGTGGTAATTTGAGTTCCCATGTTACTTGCTACCAACGCCACATTTGTAAGGCTGTTTTTACTGCTAAAACTTATTCCCAAATCTGCTGCAATTCCAACCGATTGATAACTTTCGAAAGAGGATAAAATGGGTTTAAGATTGGCACCGTATTTTAGGCGTTTGTAATTGTTTGAATAGATAATATTAAGAGCATATTCGGCCGCGTTAAAATTTATTCCGGTAAGTTCGCCCAATTCAGTAGCCTCTCTAAAATCTCCGTAGTTTATATAGTGCATTCCTAATGCAAAGTTGCCAATTCCTTCGTACGACTTGGCATAAGAAGCATACCCGTAATTAATGTCTGTCAGATAATTTACATAGTTTACCAACACTCGGTTTTGCATCGCACTGTCAAGTAACGCAGGATTATGAAAGGGTAAATTTAGATCGGTAGTATCGAGTAGTGCAACCTGGTTTCCTCCCAAAGCTGCTACACGTGCAGAGTTAGTTAATTCCAAAAACTGATAGGTGTTTTCGCCACCAATTTGGGCGGAGGAAGTAAATATGGTAAAAAATAATAAAATTGTGAGGTAGTATATTTGCTTCATTCGACTTTGCGCATTTGCTGTAAAACGCCAAAGATATTTAAATATTATTTGGGAGTGAATTTATAGTTGTATGTTTTTTACCAGTTCTTCTTTTTTATTTCTTCAAAAATATCATAAACCACCGGACAGGTTTCGCAGTTTTTATGCGACAGTGGCAAGATTTGGTAAAACCGTTTACGGTCGGTGTGAGGGTATTCGCGACATGCTTTAGGACGGTTTTCGTAAACCATACAATAATTGTCGGGCATTAGAAAAGGGCAGGGGTGTGCTTTGAAAATAAAATCGTTGTCTTCATCGGTAAGAATGTATTGATTCATAAAATCCGATGGTTTCATTTTCAAATGCTTTGAAAGACGTTCAATGTCTTTGTCGGTTAAACGCGGACCAATGGTTTTGCAACAGTTGGCACAATCCAAACAATCGAATTCATTAAACGCTTCCTCGTGTAATTCATGAACTGTATCGTCCAGGTTTTTGGGTTTTTTCTTTTTGAGTTTCGTTACGAACGAAGTTGTTTCCTGCCGGACTTTGTCGGTGAGGAGTTTAAGTTCGTCGGGTGATTTATATTCTGTTTTTTTCATTGTTTTTTTTGATTAATTCAATTTACAGGTTTCGAGTTCTTTGTTGTCTCTGAAAAAATAGGTCTCTGTTCTTCTCCAAAATTGCCCACTGCGATTGAAAACTGCGACTATTTTCGGTGGATTACAGCTGTCTCCTCATTCCCATTTACAGGTCTTCTTTTTAATTGTGCGAAAAACAGACCAGCGACAACTATTACAATTCCAATAATTTTTTGAAATCCTAGTTCTTCTTTCAAAATTAAGTAAGAGAAGATAGCTACAAAAACCGGAATCAGGTTAATAAATGTATTCGACCGTGTAATTCCAATTTGCCGGATGCTTTGAGTGAAAAATACAAAAGCAAGTGTTGACGAGAAAACAGCCAGTAAAATAATTGCGCGAAATGCTTGCGGATGATAAGGGGTTTGGAGGAATGTATTAAAATCAACGACTAGCCAAATGGGAAGAAAAAATATGATTCCTATAATATTTTGGTAGGCGATTATTGTTAAAGTGTTGTAACGCGAGGCCAGATTTTTCAAAACGATTGCATAGGCTATTGCAGCAAAAACCGCCATAAATTCCAGCCCAACTCCCAGTGGCGATGCATCTAATTGGAAAGAGCCGTTTAAAACAACAAACCCAACGCCAATAAACGAAAAGAGTAAACCGATTACATTCATCCATTCTATTTTTTCTTTGTGGAAATACCAGGCAGCGAGTGGTGTGAATAGTGGAATAGTAGCTACAATTACTGCCGCGACTGTCGGCGAAACATATTTCAACCCATAACTCTCTCCCAGAAAATAGATAAATGGTTCGAAAAAAGCCATCAAAATAAAAAGGCGAAAATCTTTTCGTGTTGGTTTTTGAAGTCGCTTAAATGCAGCAGCAATTACGGTAATTAATATCGCAGCAATTGTCAGCCTGAAAATTACTACTGTTAACGGATTGTAAGCAATAAATGCGATTTTAAACCACACAAAAGAGAAGCTCCAAAAAAATGCGGCTCCCAGTGCAGAACCAATTGCTAAATATTCTTTGTTTCTCATTTAGGAAAATTGAAGTGACAAAAATAACCTTATGAGTGAATAATCGTATGTATAGTGAAATAAAAATGTCATATTTGTTCTTTTTACAAGAAGTGTTAAGCAGTATTGTAAAAGGAATTAAAAATCAATAATAATAACCTAAATCAAAAAAAATGTCAGGTAAAAAAATCAGTTTAAAATTATTATTTTTTGTAAGTATTGCTGTCTTTGTTCTGCAGGGATTAGTCTCGTGTAATTCTGCTCCTAAAAAAGTGGCAAATGAAGAGGTGAAAAGTGCGCCAGTGGAAAAATTTATTGGTCTTCAGCTTTATTCAGTGAAAGATAATATGAAAGAGGATGTTGCTGCTACTGTTGCCAGTGTTGGTGAAATGGGGTATAAATTTGTTGAAGCTGCAGGATATGGCGATGGCAAAATTTATGGAATGGATCCTGTTGAATTCAAAAATCTATGTGAAGAAAATGGACTTCAGTTTTTAGGAGCACACACAGGGCAAGATGTTCCAACGAAAGAAAAATGGGACGAAACAATGGCTTGGTGGGATGTGTGTATTGAAGCACACAAATCTGCTGGCGTAAAATGGATTGTTCAACCCTGGATGGGTGGAGTTGGTTACGAAAGCCTCGAAGGACTGAAAAGCTATTGTGAATATTTTAATGCAGTTGGTGAAAAATGTAATGCTGCAGGTATAAGGTTTGGCTACCACAACCACGACAAAGAGTTTTCGACCGTTTTGGATGGAAAACCTGTGTACGACTGGATGCTGGAAAATACAGATCCTGCAAAAGTGATGTTTGAACTGGATTTATACTGGATTATTGAAGGTGGTAAAAATCCGATTGATTATTTTAATGCATATCCGGGTAGGTTTGAACTTTGGCACATAAAAGATAAAGAAGAAGTGGGTGCAAGCGGTAATATAGATTTTGAAGCGATATTTGCTTTGAAAGAAAAATCAGGATTTAAATATGGTGTTGTAGAGGTAGAAGAATACAATTTTGAACCACCGGTAAGTTGCAAAAAAAGTTTAGAGTTTTTGAATGCAGCAGATTATGTTGATTTATAAAGGTTAAGAAATAGTAATAAATGCCACGGCTAACCCGTGGCATTTATTATTTTAGAACTTTCCAAACTTAAAAGTCATTCCAAAATTTAAGCCATTCAAAACATTATCATCGGTTTCAAACATATCTATTTTTGAGGTGTACCGATAACTCACGGTTGCCGCAGTTCTGAAAAAGCGAGCTAAGTTGAATTCTAATTCAATAGCCGGTTCTACCACAAAAAATACATCGTTGTCTATGTCGTGTGTTGGAGGGTTGTTTTCCCAATAATCCCAACCATAATCTTCAAACATTGCAACCGCTCCCATGCCAATTAGAATAGGAAATGAAACATGCACCGGAGATCTTCCGGCAATAATTGGTTCTATAAAAATTCCGCCATAACCACCGGCCAGAGAATATTCGTTTGAGTTATTGTTGTTGTGGTAATCGAGATTATTTACAAACCCAAAACCGCCCAGGCCAATTGCTAAACTGTGGTCGAATATAAATGCACCGCGTCCTCCGGTTACTAAAGCATCCCGACCATTAATTTCTGAATAACTTACTGTAAAAGCACCGTATCCGCCATTGCTTCGGTTTCGCGAAAATAAGGTTTGAATCTCATCGTTTTGATATTCATCTTGCGCGTAAATAAAAGTAACTGCAAGAATTAACGAAAGTAATATTGTTATTTTTTTCATGATAAAAAGTTGTTTTCCTGGTTATATAAAAAATTATTTAGAATAGATATTTGACGGTAAATGCAAAATCGAATAATTCGACATCGAAAAAGTCTCGACCTAAAAAATTGAAATAGGGTTTCACTTCAAAACCAATTGAAACTGGTGCTTCGTAAAAAATATATTCGAGCCCGGCTAGTCCATCAAGTCCGGCAATTAGAGCTGAACGAGTGTCGTACCAACTTGTATTATTTTTGTGATGAACTTCGTCCCATCTTTCGAACCCGGCATGAATTCCTGCTCCGTAAACAAAAACCAAGCGGTCGGTAAAATTAAACATATCCCATTGGTGGAATTCTTTTAAAGCATGAAGTTGTAATCTATCGTCGCCGGTGCTTAAAAGAAATTTGTAGGAGTTTGTGTCGTTGGTGTATATACGATATTCGAAACCAGATGATAAACCTCCCCGAATTCCAACTGCATGGTTAAAGCCTTGAGCAAGAATTATGTGCCCTGGAATTAGAAGAATTATTAGGATTAAAAAACGTTTCATTATTTAGGTATTTATTCGTTTCAATTTAATTTTCATGAATTACATTTCCCGATCCGGAAATGTGAGTTTCAATAGTTGGGTTTCCATAGTAAAATACGTTTCCGCTGCCAGAGATTGTTGCATGTATATTTTGTTCAGCATTTACCCACATGCTTCCCGAACCCGATATTTTAGCATCACAAGCTCTCAGTGCCAGGTTGTAACTGTCGATTTTTCCCGAGCCGCTAATATTAAATTCAGCATCGTTAGCTAAACCGGAAAGCTCCAGTTTTCCTGAACCCGAAATAGAGGCATTTATTTTCTCCGCATCCATGGCAGTTTGTATAAATCCCGATCCTGAAATGGAGATGTCTACATGGTTGCTATAAAAATAGTCGGTAGTAATTATGCCCGAACCACTCTGTTTTATCCCTTTTAACGAAGGAGTGGTGATGTAAACTTCCATAGGTAAACGGTTTTTAATGTGGTGTAAACCTTTGGTTTCAATTTGCAAAGTACCGTTTGAAACTGAGGTTTCGATGTAAGGAATAATGTTCTGCTCGGCGTTTATCACAACTTCCAGCTCATCGCCGTTTGTAATGTGAACATCGAAAGCACCTGCCGATTTTACTTTGTTGAATTCGGGCGTGATTCTGCCCTCAGTTGCTTCTATTCCGTTTCCTTTAACGGTGAAATCGTCGATGCAACTTGAAGTGGCTAAAAGAAGAGAGACGGAGCTAAAAAATAAAAGGTTAATTGTTTTCATGACTTTAAAAATTACGTTACTGTTTTTTATTTAGAAGGAATTTCCAAGGGCTTAATTTGAAAAAAACCTTCCTTGTTTTCTGTACTTTAAATGACAGTCGTTTTTCTAAAGGGTTGCAAAAAGCAGATTTTTTTTTGAAATGATTATAAATCTTTTGTCTATTCAGCAATTGGGATATACCATTTAAACAATAAAACGATGTATTGAAATGTAATATGTCGGGTTTTAATAAATAAAGGGACAAAGTTCCGAGTGCGATGCTCAAATTCCTGAATCAAATTTAAATCTTGAGGCCACTCCGAAAAGTCAAAAAGTACGTCATTGCGAGGTACGAAGCAATCTCATGTCATAGAGAATAAGCATGTTAAGATTGCTTCGTACCTCGCAATGACGAAAAATAACTTTTCGGAGTGGACTCAATCTTCATTTACTCAACAAACAAATTTATTTACTCGTGCTTCTTTTGCCGGCAGTTATCAGTGTTTTTAACAGACATAATTAGTTCGAAAGAATATTTATCTCACCAGAAGTAGCTTTAATATTGAGCTTGGTTTTGTTCTCTTTTTTAGCACCGAAATAACCGAATAGCTTCATTTTCTTCTCTTTTTCGTCGATACTTTTTTCCTCTTCAATTTTAATCTCGCGGCAAAAATCAACCTCTGTTTTGGTGTGTGTTATTTCAAAGTCGAATTCCGATTTTTCATCAAAATAAAGATTAATATCCGTTGATTTTGATTCAATAAAAATACTAGTGAAATCAGTGGCTGTTTTTTCGATATCCAGGTCGCCATAATCGACTCTTAAATCCAGTCGGTCGGTTAATTCATTTATTCTGAAATTGGTGAAACTTCCGGTGGCTTCAATCATGTCTGCCAAACGGATTCTAAAATTATCGCGGCGCGAATTGGCATCGAGTTCTTTTATTTCCAAAATTTCGAATTTAGTCGACTTACTTTTTATGCGTAACGATTCCGCTTTTTTAATGTACAATTCGCTAAAGTTACAATCTAAATTTCCTGTTTCAATTGTGTTAATTGTGGCATCAGCAAAACTCAAAGTCAAATCAAGTTCTCCGCTAAAATCATGCGATTTTAAGTTTCCGTTCGAGAGGTTTATTTCAACATCACCTTTGTAATCATCAATAAAAATATCTCCAAATTTATTTTCAACTTTTAGTACGTTTGTTGCCGGCAGCCAAACTACATAATCAATGGTCATGCTCCCATCCAATTGTAAAACGGTTTCTTTAAATTTCAGAATCTCTTTTCCCAGCTCACTTTTATTTTGGCCTACAATTGTTTGTACAATTAAAAGATTCTGACTTTGGGTGAAATCGAAATCAATAGCATCAATTGCTTTTTCTAATTTCGAAAGTTTTTTCTCCTCCACCTTAATTTTTATTTCAATAACTACAGAATCACTTTCCCAGGTATTTAATTCCACTTTCCCGTATTTATTCGAAATTTCAATGCGGGTTTCCGGCGAAACCTTAAATTGCTTTTTAATCTCTTTTGTTTCGGTAAATTGTCCCAACGCAGTGGAAGGAATTAACCAAATTCCCAAAACAAAAAACAATATTAATTTGAAATGTCTCATATGTTTAAAATTTATTCTGTCCACTTTTTTGTTTGAAATGTTGCTTTTCCTCTCATCTAATTATCTCAATAAATATCACAATTACTCGTCCGACCTTTTGCGGATTTGTTGGTTTTAACAATTTATTTGTTCCAACATGTGGTCAACTAATTTTAACCGAAAGCGGTTATTTTTAATCATTGCTTCAATTACGGTTTTGTTGGAAATATTTTCGTGTAAATCAGTTTTTAAAACTTTATACATCGTTTCCAATTCATTTAAGTCGGTCTCCACATCCTCTTTTAATTCAGGAAAAGTATAATAGCATTTTTGAATCTCTTTTAATTTTGAATTTACCTGATGTGCATAAAATGCTTCAGCTTCAATTAATTCTTGCAGTTCGGGGTCTGTAGTTTTCGATGCCAAATCTCCGCTACTTAAAATATTTGTTTGCCAAAGTACTGCTGAAGTAATTGCGGCAATTGCAACAACAGCAGCCACCCGAATAATGTAGCTTCGCAGTGAAACTACTTTTGTTATTTTGTTTTTCGAAGCAATTTTCTCCCATATTCCAGGCGAAGGTTCGCGGAAATCAAACTCATTCCGGTTTGCTTTTATAAAATCTTCTATATCATTATTAGTTTTCATAATAACCTGGTTTTTGTTCATTTAAAATTTCAATAATGCGCCGTTTTGCACGCATAAATTGACTTTTCGAAGTAGACTCGGTAATGCCCATAATCTGAGCAATTTCAACGTGGTCGTATCCTTCAAGTAAATAAAGCGAAAATACCATTCTGCCACCTTTTGGCAACTCTTCCATTGCTTTTGTAACATTGGCAACGGTAAATTGAACCTCTGTTTCATCCTTTTCTTCGGGAAGTTGGTGATGGTAAATTTCTTCGCAATAGGTTAGTTCCACCTTTTTTTTATTTATTGCATTAATGCAAGTGTTCACCACAATTCGTTTTAACCAGGCTCCAAAATTTGATTCGTACCGGAACGAATCCAGTTTCATAAATGCCTGCGTAAAGGCTTCCTGCAACATGTCTTCCGCTTCCTCCCTATTATTCATTATTCTGTAGCACACGTTAAACATTGCCTTCGAGTACAATTGGTAGAGCTCGTACCTTGCCTTGTCTTTGCCTTTTTTACAGGCTTCGATAATACTTTTATGGATGTGCTCTTTCTTTCCCAATTTGTTTGCTTTCAGTTTTAATGACAAGGAAAACCTGGAAGGGTTGCAACTTGTTTAGGGTTTGGCGGAAATTATTATTTGGTTAATGTCTTTTTCTGAATATTCAGGAACTGCGCCCGGTTGACTTGCTACAAATGCTCCGGTTGCGCAAGCATATTCTAATACTTTTTTTGGGTGAATATTTTTTGAAAGATTGGCAATTAGGCTGGCCAAAAATGAATCACCTGCTCCAACGGTGTCAACTGTCTTAACTTGAAAACCAGTGTGTTCGTATATATTGTTTTCGATAAAAAGAACTGCGCCGTTTGCTCCGCGGGTAACGCAAACTGTTTGGCAATTGAAATGGTTGGCAAGCCACTTAATTAGCTCAGTTTCGTTGCCTTTTTTGTTATTCCACGCCGCGATTATAACAAGTTCATCGTCGTTTAATTTTATAAAATCTGATTTGTGAAGTAACTCTTCCACTGTTTCCTGTTTGTCGAAGGGAGGTCGCAGGTTTACATCAAGCAGGCGGGTTGCTGTTGAATATTCAAGAAGCTGAAATAGTGTTGTTCGCGTGATTTTGTTTCGCGAAGCCAGCGAGCCAAAAACTATTAGATTGGCTTGTGTTGCGGCATTTTTATTTGTTTCGTTTAGCTCAATGTTGTCCCAAGCCACCGGCTCACAAATTTCGTAGGTGGCATTTTTGTTTTCATCTAAATGCACCAAAACTTTACTTGTGGCTAATTTATTATCTTTTTGAATAGTGTCTGTATTTACTCCTGATTCTGATAAAAAATTCAATAGGTTTTCTCCGTCGTTATCGTCTCCAATTTTACTAATTACCTTAGGGTTTTGTCCTTGCTTTTTTAGGTGAATAGCCACGTTTAGAGGTGCGCCTCCGGGTTTCGCTCCTGTTGGTAGCATGTCCCAAAGAACTTCGCCAAAACAGAGAATATTGTTGTATTTTTCTTTTTGCATTTTAGTTAAGTTTTCTCAAAAATAACCATTTGAGGATTTAAAATAGATTTATTTGATTTTTTTTGAATTGTAAAAAGAATAAAATATTATATTTGCAACCGCAAAAACATACGGTGGTTGTAGTTCAGTTGGTTAGAACGCCGGATTGTGGTTCCGGAGGTCGTGGGTTCAAATCCCATCATCCACCCTCAATCTTACTCAACAGGCTGGCAGTCAGTTGGTTGGAGGTTTTAAAAAAGTAGCTGCCACAGTACTTGACACAGTAAACACTGTGTCATGGATGAAAATTATTGGTAGAAAATTGGATTGTTTAAATAAAAACATCCCTTCATTTACCGAAAAAACAATGCAATCAGTTGTTATTCAGCTGGTTGCATTTTTATTTGTAGGAATTGCAACAGTAGTTGCCACAGTAGATGGTTACTATTTGTTAGGAATGCCTTTAATTATTCAATTGGGATTTAAAGAGTTAGGAGTGGGAGAGACTAAATTTCCGTTTAGAAAAGCACGATTAGCAGACCGAGATGGAGATGTATCGAAACGATGGTATGTTAATTATTATATATGGGACGTTCAGCGTAACTGCTTAGTGCGAAAACAATATTATGATATTAATGAATTCAATACTGAATCAGGGAGAAGAACAGCCGGGAAACGGGCAGTACAGAGAATAAATGGGATGCTCGAAAGGGGAGTCCATATCGATGTTACAAAAACAGAGAAGTCTATTCAATTCGCGGCAATGACGATGGTTAAAGCTGTACGGTATGGCCTTGAACTAAAGAAAAGGAAAATAGCTCGATCCTCTTATTTGTCTTATTCATCACCGATAAATAAATTCATCGAATACATTGAGGACTTAGGAAGGGATCTGATTCCAGTTCAGGAATGGAAAAAAATAGATTCAATTCAATACATTGATTATTTGCTTACTGAAAAAAAAATGAGTGCTTCCCCCTTTTTGGTAATCTTTCCCTGATTTCATCCAATCAAACAGCTCAAAGATTCTATCCAATGGAGTGTCTTTCTCATACCGTGATTTAGAAGGAAACCTTTCAATCAGCCACCATTTTAAAGACGCATTTAAACCCTGATCATTAAAACTAAGGAATTGTACCCCACGAAAACGTTCAGTAATCTCAGCACGTGTAAACGAACGAAAAACAGTTCTTTTCTGATTGGTCAAAAGTGGAGCGTCGGGATACATGTGATTTCCATAAAGGCTTTTCATGGTATACCCAATATCATCCTGATAATTGAATGTAGAAATAACCTCAGGAAATTTTAGTTTATTAAAAAGAATAGGAGTGTGGCAATCAAAATGCAATGTACAACCCCCATGCAACAACAGTATATCAAAAGTTCGTCG
>JABMPI010000058.1 GCA_013203755.1 Bacteroidota bacterium | reverse complement strand
CAAGGAGTCCCGATGGAATCGGGATGACTGTTTTCAAAACGAGAGTAACGCAGTATTTGGCGTTTGCAAAGACTAATAATTCGACTCTTTAATTTCGAAGTAAGCTTGTGGGTGCAAGCAACCCGGGCACATTTTTGGTGCAACTGTTCCTTCATGAATAAAACCGCAAACTCTACATTTCCAAACTACCTTATCTCCACGTTTAAAAACGTTACCTTCTTCCAGGTTATTATATAACTTTCTGTAGCGTGCTTCGTGTGCAGCTTCCACCTTTGCAATCATTTTAAAAGCGGCAGCAACTTCACGAAAACCTTCCTCTTCTGCTATTTTGGCAAATTCAGGATACAATTCAGTCCACTCTTCATTTTCACCATCTGCCGACGCTTTTAGGTTCTCCATTGTTGTACCAATTTTACCAGCCGGGTAGGTAGCAGTAATCTCCACCATGTTTCCTTCTAAAAATTTAAAGAAACGTTTTGCATGTGCTTTTTCGTTTAAAGCTGTCTCTTCAAAAATGGCTGCAATTTGTTCCAAGCCTTCTTTTTTTGCTTGTTTTGCAAAATAGTCGTAACGCATTCTTGCCTGCGATTCGCCAGCAAATGCTTTTAATAAATTTTTTTCTGTTTTTGTACCTGCGAGTGTATTCATTTTAAACATTTTAAAGTTAATTTCTGTAGAGTAAATTTATACAAAATTGCGCGTACGGTTAATAGACATTACCAATTTTGAAACTTTCTTAATAAGCTCACATTTATCATTGTCAGAAATTAAAAAATTGCGACATTTGCGTTCGATAAAATTATTAGTGAATGACGATAGAAGAAATTCAACAAGAGATTATTGAAGAGTTTTCGATGTACGAAGACTGGATGGACAAATACGGTTATTTAATCGAATTGGGAAACGATTTGGAAGACCTCGACCCAAAAGAGAAAAACGACCAAAATATAATTAAAGGGTGTCAGTCGAGAGTTTGGTTAGTTGCCGATTTAGTTGATGGAAAAATATATTTCAAGGGTGAAAGTGATGCCGTAATTGTGAAAGGGTTGGTAGCATTGCTTTTGCGTGTTGTAACCGGTCGAACTCCAAAGGAATTGATGGAAAATAATTTGCATTTTATCGACGATTTAGGATTAAAACAACACCTGTCACCAACACGTTCGAATGGATTGCTGGCGATGGTAAAACAAATTCGCTTGTATGCTGTTGCTTATAGCAGAATTATTGTAGGATAAGGAGAGAAAGAGATGGATAAAAGAATTGATTTAATTATAGAAAACCTAAAAGAGGTTTACGACCCGGAGATTCCGGTTAATGTTTACGATTTAGGACTGATTTACAATGTAGATGTTGACGAAGACAACCATGCCAATATAATTATGACACTTACGGCACCCGGCTGCCCAGTGGTTGACATTTTAGTTGACGATATCACCCAAGCTGCAAAAGCTGTGGATACAATTGAAAATGTAAATGTTGAATTAACTTTTGAACCGCCATGGGACAAATCTATGATGAGTGAAGAAGCCAGACTGGAATTAGGATTTTTCTAGAAAATATTAATATGATATTAAAATATGATAAGGGTTTCGCATTTTGTGAAACCCTTTTTTTGTGTAACTCCCTTAGCTTTTTTCTCTCAATTAAATAAAATAAGCCTTAGTTCAATAATTAAATCACTTCATCAATACCCTTAGGATTATGAAACCACTTTATGTTTTGCAATAAATTCCGGATCTATTTCAACACCCAAACCTGGCCCTGAAGGAACCGTAACAATTCCATTTTTACTTTCAAGGTTTGAAGTTTCACATGTTAATGGAATATCTTTATTGAATCCTTTAAATTCATGAAACGGTCCTGCATTCGGAATTGCTGAGACAAAATGCATCATATATAAATAGCCCAGTCCCGAGCCTGAAATATGCGGGACACATTTCATTCCAAAAGAATTTGCCATTTGTGCCACTTTCATTGAACGAATCATTCCACCAAAATAAAACATATCAGGTTGAACAATATCCAATGCTCGATTCCCAATTAACCATCTGAAATTATGGATGCTTGGCTCCTGTTCTCCACCTGCAATAGGAATAGAAAGTGCATCTTTTACCTGTTTGGTCTCTTCGTACCAGTCGAAAGGAGTTGGCTCTTCGTAAAAATCGTACTTATATTCCTCCATTATTTTGCCAACACGAATAGCTTCTTTGGCATCGTAAGAACCATTAGAATCAGCATAAATTGTCATTTCATCTCCAAATGCTTCCCTAACCAAAGGAATTAATTTTTCCGTTCGCCCTGAAGGATAGTCTGCATTTTTACTCATTCTACCACCAACCTTAAATTTAACCGCTCTGGCCTGCGATTTTGCAACATGTTCTTTAATGCCTTCCAACGATTCTTCAGCAGATTTTCCCCTGTAATTATTCGCCTGGTAAACTGCAATTTCAGGGTTGTGAATTTTACCTATTAATTCTCCGATTGATTTTCCTGCTATCCTTCCCAACATATCGAGAATGGCAAATTCGATGGTAGCCAGTGGCACCCACAGTGCAAGGTTTTGCAATTTGTAATTGCTATTATAAACGTAAACCTCATCCAGTAATTCCTCCAGTTCACGCGCGTCTTTTCCTGGGAAAAAGGGTTGTAACCGGTGAATAAAAATAGGCCAAACTGATTCCAACTGAGCATTGTTTCCAACCGAAATTCCCACAGCTCCATCAGTTGATCGAACACGACAAATAAAATTATCTTTGAAACGCAATAACTCTAATGTTTCGATAATAACGGGTTCTGTAAATAGTTCCTTTTTTAATACGGGTTGAGCCAAAACTGCATCCAACTTTGAATAATCAACTGTTTGTATTGCGGATTTTGAATTACATGAATTTAGAGTAATAGCACCGGCAGTTGCCACAGATGCCGATCTTAAAAAATTACGTCGGTTTAGTTTCATTTTGTTTAGTTTTTATACTTTTATAAAGATGACGGATTATAATCAAATATCAAAATCAATAAAAACAAAAGCAAAGTCGCTTGGGCTTTTGGAATGTGCAATAATTCCTGCTGAATTTCTATCGGAGGAAAAAGAACCTTTTCAAAATTGGCTGAATAAAGATATGCACGGCGAAATGAGCTACATGGGACGCAATATCGAAAAAAGATTAGATCCTCGATTATTGTATGAAAATGCAAAAACCATAATTGTAGTTCTTCAAAACTATTTCCCTGGGAAAACCCAAATTGATACAGAAGCACCAATTCTTTCGAAATATGCTTACGGAACAGATTATCATTTTGTAATGAAAGACAAATTGAAGGAGCTGCTTCAATTTATTCAGGATGAAATTCAGCCCTGTAACGGGCGACCGTTTGTTGATTCGGCACCGGTGTTGGAACGTGCCTGGGCAAAAAAAGCAGGTTTAGGCTGGATTGGTAAAAACAGCAATTTAATTTCAGTTGAACAAGGCAGCTACTTTTTTATTGGCGAATTAATTTTAGATATTAAATTGCCCTACGACGATGTAAAACTTGTTCGCGACCATTGTGGTAATTGCACAAAATGCATCGATGCCTGCCCAACAAAAGCAATTGTTGCCAACCGGGTTGTGGATGCCCGGAAATGCATCTCTTACCAAACCATAGAAATTAAAGGAGAGATAGATAAAACTTTAAAAGGACAATTTGAAAATCGAGTTTTTGGTTGCGATATCTGTCAGGATGTTTGCCCTTGGAATTTAAAATCGGAACCGCACAACGAACCAAATTTTAAACCTAATTCGAAACTCCTTCAACTTACAAAAGAAGAATGGCAAAGCATGGAAAAACCATTATTTAATGAGTTATTTAAAAGCTCGGCGGTAAAACGTGCAGGTTTGAAAGGATTAAAAAGAAATCTTGAATTTTTGAAAAAAACCTAAGGGTTAGTAGCACAAAATGACCAAAATATTCACATACAAAACCATTTTAATAAAAGGTCCAAACAAATGGATTTATGCTGAATTCCCCTTTGACAGCATAAAAGAGTTTGGCACACGTCGCACAATTCGGGTGAAAGTAAAATTTGAGGGTCAACCTTTTGAAATGAGCCTGCTTCCCAACGGAAAGGGAGGACATTGGTTGCATGTTCGAAAAGAGATTCGGACTGCCGTTGGCAAAGATGAAGGCGATTCCATTTCTATTGAATTAGAAAAAGATAACACGACTAAAATAGTTGAAGTTCCAGAATACCTTCAATGGTTGCTAGACGATGATCCTGTTTCTGCAGCTTATTTTGAAAAGCTTTCCTATTCTGCAAAAAAAATCTGGGTGGCACACATAGAAGAGCCAAAAAATAACGATTCGAAAGTGGAACGTGTTAACCGTCTATTTGAATACCTGCGGGAACACTATTCAGGAAAAAATAAAATCAATCCATTTTATTGAATAGAAGATCAAACTAATTCGTCTTAACTCCTAAATAAAAAGTTATGTATGAATGGTATGTTCCAATTACAATTTTACCCGGCATCGGATTATTAATAATTTCAACTTCCAGTTTGCTGGTAAACCTGGATAAAGAAATCTCAAATTTACTTCATTCCAACAAACAAGACGATATTGTTTTATCTCAAAAAAAACTGAAACAGCTAAACCTGTTAAACTTAGCCATGGTTGGTTTTTACATTGGGTCTGCAACATTTGTAAACAGTGGCATTTTAATGATTCTGTCCAATACATTTTTATGGTGTCGCGACACAAGTCTTGGCTTTATAATAGTAGGTATTCTTGCCGTTCTGGTTTCGCTTTGTCTGTTAATATTATTTTCTTTTAAAGCGGTTAGAATTAGAAAAGAGCAGCATCTAAACAAAATTAGGTCTTTAAAACTTTAGTTGCTTAAATTTTTAATCAACCCCTTTATTATTCTAAATAATATTGTAAAGCATTGATTTCCTTTAATTTTAAGAAATATTATGCAAAACACGGAACGATTATTGTAGCAGGCAGGCATTAACTTTTACCATTATGCTAAGAAAAACCTGCCTCTCCTTTTTTATTCTTTTTTTATCTCAATCCTTATTTGCACAAGATATAGATCAATATATTAAACCGCAACAAACCGTCCCCTATCAAAAACTCTATCTCCACACCGATCGCGAATTCTATTTTACTGGCGACACATTATGGTTCGCTGCTTATTTGGTTGAAGGACAAACACACATCCCAAAATCCGAATTGTGTAATTTATATGTCGATTTAATAGATACTGATGGTAAATTAATTAAACATGAAATGTTTCTGGTTCAAAATGGATTTGGTTCGGGTTATGTTTCAATTTCAGATTCTGCCAAATTAGAAGGAAACTTTTTGCTGCGAGGGTACACCGATTACTTGCAAAATTTTGGTGGTGATGCCTTTTTTTCCAAAACCATTCAAATTTCGGCCATTAAAAATTCATTTGAATTGTTATCGGCAGATACAATTGGAAATGTTTCAAATGAAATTGATGTTTCATTTCTCCCGGAGGGCGGATTTCTTTTAGCAGATCGAATTAACCTCGTAGCATTTAAAGCAATTAACCGTTTAGGAAAGGAGGTTAATATTAAAGGAAAACTAATTGAAGAAAGAGGTCAATTTGTTGCCTCTTTTTATTCCAATTATAAAGGAATGGGAAGTTTTTATTTCATACCCAAAAAAGGTATTAATTATAAAGTAGAAGTTGAAGGATATCCAAAACTTGAATTCGAATTCCCTGAAACAGGAATTGAAGGAGCAAAGTTAATGGTTCCAAAAATAGTCGACAATCAAGTTAGTTTGAATATAATCACAAGTGAGGAGAAACCAAAAACACCTTTTTACATAGTAGTTATGCATCGGGGTAAAAAATTGTTTCATTTAGAAATTGTAAATTATGAGACATTAAAAACCATTCGGGTTAAAACACGATTATTAAAAGAGGGAATTAATAGATTTATTCTATTGAACCAGAATTTCGAACCACTTTCAGAAAGATTGGTTTTTATAAATAAAAATGAAGATATTCTATTAAAACTTAAATTAAACCAGACTGAATTTAGTACCCGTGAAAAAGTTTCCCTTCAAATTCAAAATTTAAAAAGACTTAACAAAGAAGAAAATGCTCAACTTTCAGTGGTAATTATAAACGAAGATGCCATTAGTGCTTCAGGAGTTTCTCAGAATATAAAATCTTATCTACTTATCGATTCCGAATTGAAGGGCCAGATTTTAACTCCAGCTGATTATTTTGTTAATGATGACAAGATTACTTCAGAAACAAAATTAAATTTTCTTATGCTTACCAATGGCTGGAAAAATTACTTGTGGAACAATTTGAAAAAAGAGGATTATGATATTAAATTTGAACCACAAATTGGTGTTACTATTAGCGGTAATGTTAAATACAAAAAGAGGTTTTTGAATAATACTGACGTTTCATTAATTATTTCTTCGAATAATGAAACTTATTTGGATTCGACGAAAACTAATCTAATTGGTAACTTTAGTTTTAAAAATCAATTGGTTTACGATACTGCAGTTTTTTTTATACAAAGTAATGGTTTTAAGGGTGGATGGAACACTGAGATTGAATTTGACTCAGCCGATTCCAAAATTCCTCTGGTAAGCCATGAATCTTTAAATCATTTGACAAGTTTTTCTTCAATTCCTTTTTCACTGCATCGAATACAGTACTACAATCAAATGGCTTTAAAAGAATTTTATCCTGAAGCAAACACAATAATGATCGAACAAGTTGATGTAAAAACCAAAAAACAAGAATCCGATGACCATTTTAGAATGTATGCGTCTCCTAATTACTCTTTACAATTAGACGAATCTGACCATATTTATGCGAATATATTTCAATATTTGGGAGCTCGTGTTCCAGGTGTTAAAGTTTGGGGGAATCGAATAAAAATAAGACAGGCTCCCGCATTTACAAGAACCTCAAATATGGGCTTTCAAAAAGATCACAATGATGAACCACTTTATCTTTTGGATGGTTTTATGGTTGATGGAAAAACGTTATCCATGCTATCGGTAAAAGAAATAGACAAAATAGAGATTTTAAAGGGTGCTGTTGCTGGTATTTTTGGAGGACTGGGAGAAAATGGTGTGGTATCAATTTTAACAAAAAAAGATTATTTTCCCTATTATGGTCCCGATGAAATTCCAGGAACAGTTTATCATAAAATCAAAGGATTTTCAAAATGCCGTGAGTTTTATTCACCAAAGTACACTCTCGAAAACATCAATTCTGAGAAACCTGATTATCGAACAACACTTTACTGGAACCCGAAAGTCACATTAGAAAATGGCAAGGCGGAAGTTTCATTTTTTACCTGTGACAACATTTCGCGATATAAAATATTTGTAGAAGGTATTACCGAGAGTGGAAGGATTTGTTTGGGGAGTGGTGAATTTGAGGTCGATTCCTTTAATGAACAACTAAATCTGAAATCAAATGAAATCAAATAAACTACTTCAACTTATTTTTATTTTCATTTTTGGGGCTGGCCAATTAATTGCCCAAAACATAAATACTTATTTTGAATCGCAACAAACCGCCCCCTTCCAAAAACTATATCTTCACACCGATCGCGAATTCTATTTCACTGGCGACACACTTTGGTTTAGTTGTTACCTACTCGAAGGGCAAACCCATATTCCTATTTTGGGCGATCAAAATTTACATGTCGATTTAATAGATTCATCTGGCAAATTAGTTATTTCTGAAATGTACCCTATTTATGATGGATTCTCAAAGGGGAATATTCAATTCAATAATGACATTAATCCGGGAAGTTATGTTATAAGGGCAAATACAAATTATCTGATAAATTTTGGAGAGGATTCTTTTTTCTACAAGCCAATTACAATCGACAGCACTAAAAATTCGTTTGAACTTCAAAATGAAATTCAGACTGAATTTAGTAAAAATCAAAATCAAGTTGAAATAGATTTTTTACCTGAAGGAGGAATTCTTTTAGAAAATACGTTAAATGTTATTAGTGTAAAAATAACCGATAACAACGGAAAAGGAATAAATACAAGTGGAGTAGTTATAGATGGGAATGGTAATCCTATTGCAGGATTTAAAACCATTTATAAGGGGATGGGCAAATTCAATTTTTATCCAAATTCAGGTGAAAAATATAAAGCCGTATTAAGTGAATTCCCCGAATTAAATTATTCATTCAGTAACATTAAAAAATCAGGTATTAAAATTCAGGTTTCTGAAAAAGAGAGCGGTTTGATTGATGTAGGTATTTATTCAAACGCTGGGAGTTTAATTCATTTAAAATATACTTTGGCTTGCATGCACCGTGGAAAGGCATTGTTTTATAAAGAATTTATTCTTGACAAAAATGTAAATATTATCAGATTAAAAAAAGAGTCGTTTGGTGATGGAATAAATAGAATTGTACTTTTTGACAAGAATTTTAATCCCGTTTCCGAGCGTCTTGTATTTTCCAATAACTATAAATTAAATATACTGAAGGTTACACTTTCCGATTCTGTTTATTCAACCCGGAGTAAAGTAAAATTGCATTTTTCAAAAGGGGAAAATGTACTGAATAACGAGTCTTCTAATTTTTCAGTTGCAGTAATTAACGAGAAAAGTATAAATGCATTTGGAGAAACTCAAAATATTTTATCCTGGCTTTTATTGGATTCTGAACTTAACGGTTTTATTGAATCGCCCATTGATTTTTTTCATAATGACGAGAAAACATTATCTGATCAAAAACTTGATCTTTTAATGTTAACCCATGGCTGGAGTAATTATGTTTGGAATCAAATTCAGGAAATGAATGGTTCTCAACTCCTTTATGAAGTGACTGCCGGAATTAACATTAGTGGCTATGTGAAACAACTCTGGCGAAAAAAGCATATAAAAAACAGTGAAATTATACTTTGCAGTCATAACGACAGCTTGTTTACTTTTATGGAAAAATCAGATGCAAATGGTCGTTTTAATTTTAAAAATTTATATCTGTCCGATCCAGCATTAATTACCCTACAAGCAAAAACCGCTGGCAACAAGCAAAATACAGAGATTATACTCAACTCGGTTGAATTTAATAAATTAAATCCTGACCTTGAAAGATTAAACAATTTAACATCAGAATACAGGATGCCGATAGAACTATACCGCCAAAATTATTTGGCCAGTTTATATGAAAAAGAATATGAGATGGTGAAAGGTGTTATAATGTTAGATGAAGTTGAAGTTAAAGGTACATTCTCTGAAAAACCTGAAGTTAAAATAACTCAGATTTATTCTGAACCAGATATAACAATACAACTTACAGAAAAGGACCATTCATACACAGAACTCTCTGATTTACTATTCGCCAAAGCTCCGACAATGTTTCGATCAGGACCACCAGGTTCAATAAGTAGTGGATCCGGAATTCTTTATGTCATGGACGGTATACCTTGTGAAGGAATCCCACCTGTACCAATATTTGCAGTTGAAAGAGTTGATATCATTAAAAGAAATAATACCACGGGGATGAGTATATACGGAACAAGAGGTGCTGGTGGAGTTGTTTGTATTTATACGAAGAAAGGTCATTACAGTGAAGTAAGGGATAAATACATCAAAGGACTTATTTCCCAAAAAATTAAAGGTTTTTCCAAAAATCGGGAATTTTATTCCCCAAAATACACCCCTGAAAATATAAATTCCGAAAAACCCGATTATCGTACTACGCTTTACTGGAACCCGAAAGTCACGTTAGAAAATGGTAAGGCGGAAGTTTCATTTTTTACTTGCGATAATATTTCCCGATATAAAATATTTGTTGAAGGAATTACTGAAAAGGGTAGAATTTGTTTGGGGAGTGGGGAATTTGAGGTAAATTCCTTTAACAAAATGAATGACCATTAAACAGTGAACTCTAATATTAAAGGCAAATTAATTATACAAAATTCGTATCCCCACTACTAACCTCTTCTTTTTGTTTAGAATTCCAGGTATTACATTTAAAATTAATGTAATGTAAAAAGTAATATAGTAACCACACTTTACAATACAAGAAAAATACATATTTAAATGAAATCAAGACATAATGGGAGTTTTATAGAACAATCCTTGAAGTTTCACTTTCTTTGATATTCTGCAAGTTCCCATTTCAATTCTTGAAAGTGTTGTCGGGTCAATTTCTAAAATGCTTGCTAGTTCTTTTTGAGTAATTCCTTTATTGATTCTATATTGCTTAATTTCGTTTTCTTTGGTTTTTGGCGTGTATTCCAGAAATGAAATAATCTTTGGGATGTATTTTAATTGTGGTTCACTTCTATTTAATTCCCAATTTGTGATTGAATCAGTTGTAACATTAATAATCTTGGCAACTTGTGATTGGCTTAAATTTAAATCAAGTCTTTTCTTTCTTAAATGGTCGCCATAGGTTATAAGTTCTTTGGGATAGGGTTTTCTGTTTGGTTT
>JABMPI010000574.1 GCA_013203755.1 Bacteroidota bacterium | reverse complement strand
TCTATTTGGCCTATATAATTTCTCTTCATCTAATTATTATTTAAAGGAAGGGAAACGAGTAATCGGAGGTGAATTTTGGTCACTCGAAGAAAATGAAATTCCTGAAATGAATGACTCTACTGCACCAATTTTGGAGTTTCCAGAAGTTTTGGTGAGAACAATGAAGGATTACCAGCCAATATCTAATAAAGATTTAATGGCAAAAATTCAAAATATTGAAAACGAAATGAATCAACTGAATAAAAAAATTAAATAATTGGGAACAGTGGACTGAGACTCTCAAGGATGATATTTTGAAACAACAAGAAAATATTGGTAATCTAGTCTTAGCAACGGGCAAATTAAAAGACACAATCGATTCTGAGGTCATACAGCGAAAAGAATCATTTATGGAAATGAAACAACAATTAATGGATGAAAGTAAAAGCCTTCAAAGTCAAATTAATTCTCTATCTATTAAAATATTCAAAATTGCTGCAATAATCTCAATTAGTTTACCAATTCTCTTCTATATAATTACGGAAATAATAAAAAAATATGTGCTCTAAATTTAGTATTAATATTAAACCATAATCCCAACCCGGCAAACCAGCCGGGTTTTTTATTTTCCTACCCCGCAGCAAACCAACACATAACCACAACAAACAAAACAATCCCCAACCCAATAACAATCTCCTTCCAGGTATATTCTTCCTCGCTGCTAACAAACAGGTTGAAAAAGTCGCTTAATAGGCGTTTGAGTTTCATTTTAATGAATTACCCATTAGCACCCTTAAACATATTCGTAATTTCCAAAATACTGGGATTAACATTATCCTTACCACCGCTCAAATACCCCGTTGAAGATTGCTCATAAATGGCTTTGGCCAATTGCAGCATTAAAGTTTTTTGGCTTTCAGTATCATCTTTAGTCGCAGCTGCAAAAAACTCATAAGAATCAAATGCATTTGCCCTGTGTTTATTTACAGTACATAAATGCCGGTTAACAGAAAACTGTTTAAAGGCAAAACTTATAAAGAAAATTTGAAGTGAAATAATCGCAACTTTCAAAACAATATTAGTAATGTTATATACGGCTACTCCATTTATAACATCTTGGGTTTTCAAATTGTTATAAATTTCTGCACAAAATATTAAATAAATAAATAGTCCAATTGATAAAATTCCTGCCCCCAACCAACCAAATGATATCCAATTATGCTTCGTAGCTTGCTTTCTAAAACTTTCCGCGTAATTTCTATTAATCAGCTTTTTAGATTGCTGCTTAATAAGTTTGTTTAATTCTGTTATGGATTTACCGTCTTCCAATGCCTTCAAATATACTTGTTCAAATTCCGTGGTTTTAGCATCAACTTCATCGCTAACCATTTTATTAAAATCGGGTAATTCAATATCTGGCTGTTTGTTTGATTTTACCCCCCAATGACTTAGGTAATGAAACACATGAAAGAAATTCAATTTTGGATTAGAAGATGAATGATAGTCAACGCTCACTCTAAAGCTGTCGTTGACTTCTTGTATTAAATCTTTCAGCTTATCTACTTCTTTTATTGCACTAATTTTTCCTAAATCATCAATCGTTTTGATTTTAAATGAGTCGTTAATCTTGGAGACGTATTCTATCGCTCTAGCTACAAGTTGTTCAGGTAAATAATCTTCATCTTTGATTATCGAATTTACACCTGGAAGCATAAATGAAGTAATATGAATTAGTCGTTTTCGGAAGTCACTAGTTTCTAATTCGCTTTTGAAGTTTTCCGAAAAGTTGTTTGGATCAATAATTATCGAATAATTAGAGAGAAATTCTTGACATAAGTCTTTGATGAGCATACCTTTGATTTTCTGGTTTCCCCAAATTTAACAATAATCCTTTCACTCCCCCATTTCCCCCACTCAAAAAATTTCCCTATCTTCGCAACGCTAGAATACTATAACAGGTTCCCGAAAGATTCCTAAAGAAAATCGGATATTTAAAATACTGGACCGCGAGTATGGGTTTAAGTCCCAGTCCTCTAATTTCGCTTTCGGGCGTTTTATAGTGTTCTAGCACCACGCGGTCCTCTTTTTTACTAATATAAAAGCTAGAACACTATGGGTAAAAAACAATCCGCAGCTTCAGCTGCAAAAAAAGACGAGCACCAAATTATTTACGAAATTCCCGGTGCCAACCTGAGTGAGGTAATTGCCATTGCCTTTAACATTTTCGACAAAACGTGGGTAGAACCTTTCAGCCTAATGTTGCCAGACAAAACAGTTCTTCCCTGGCGAAGACCGTTGGCGGCAAAATTCATCCGCAACGAGATTACCGAAGTAGAGTATTAAAAACTTAGCAACGAGGAGGGCAAATCATGAAAGTAGTCCACCGCAACCCACAATTGAAGGTAAAATCTACCAACGAGCGTTTTACCAGGTACTTCGAAACCCACAAAAAGAGTGTAAACTTTTTAGTTGGGCAAATCACCGACCACTTTGCCGGTAAGCCGTCGGACCCCGAAGCCATTGTTTCAATGGCCAACTCGGTAAATATACTGGTTAACTCAATTGGCGAATTACCCTACTATCCCGAGGAGTTTAATAAAATGGCGAAAGCTAAATAGTTGTATTGGAATTTATGCCTGGTAATTGTCCGGGAGAATTTGAATGAGTTGAGGAAACCGTGATTTAAACCGCCAGTTGGCGGTTTTTTTTTACATTTGAAGTAAAAACCAAATGATTGAAAGTCAAGCCAAAAAAATTGATCAAATTCTTAATTTATTAGTTGAAAGAGATATACAGTATCCTGGGAATACAACAAGTGCAGGTGACGCAAATCACAAATTGGACATTCCAGAAGAAGAAGCGAATCATTTAATAAATATAATAGTAGATGAAATTGAATTCAATGGTGATCAGATCGTAAAACATCATGAATCCATGTTTGGAAAAAAAATCTTGGTTAATTACAACACCAAACTCTTCATGGATGCTGGGGGATGCATGGATTTATATTATGATATTTCGCAGATTCAAAAAGAGGATGAATCACGAACATTTATGGAAGATATTAAGTTAAGAAATGATTTAGAATCATTCAGAATAACAAAAAAACAATATGGATTTACTAAATGGACAGCCATTTTTAGTTTTGCAATAGCTTTTATAAGTATTTTCCTGCAATTATATTTAGAGTTCTGGAGATAGAATTCTGTCCTTTCCCACACCCTCCGCACCCACTACATTGCCAAAAAAAAGGCAATGCTGCACATTTCACAAATCCATAAGTTGGTAGAACCTGCCGGAACAGAATTCTCCATCCGGTTTATTACCAAAATCGGCTACGAGGTATTCGCAGAAAAATGCGTTTGTACTTCGTTTCATTCCTCCGGGCGAACCCTAAACATCAAGTTCCTCCCCAGTAATCAAATACGGAAAATACGCCGTTGTACAATTACCGAATTCAATAACGAGGAGGTGGTGTTATGAAGACCATCTCTGTTGGCGGATTAACTTATCTGCCCGAAGCCAAAGCACTTTTGGCAATAAAACCAAGCCGCGATATTTTTAAGGATCCCACAGAAATAAAAACAATCGGCAATTACGAAATTGTTCCCTGGGGCGAAGACAATAACACCCCCGCCAACGTAATCGAAAAACTCGAGAAAAGCGAAGTAGTATCTGCCAACCTCGAATTTAATGTGCTGGTGGGTTACGGAACCGGCATAAAACCCATGCGCCGCATTATCGAAGATGGCAAATTGCAGGGTTACCAAGAGGTATTCGACAACGAAGAGATCCTCAACTTTTTCGAAGACAACGACCTTTCGGGTTACCTGCTTGAGCAAATGACCGACCTCAAAACCTTCTACAATATATTCCCGGAAATTATCTTGAGTAACGACAAAAAAAAGATTGTCACGCTCCGCAGTAAAGAGGCAGCTTTTAGCCGTTGGGGGAAAATGGATAAAAAACTGGGCCGGGTTACCAAACACTACTACACCTCTAAATGGGGCGACAATCCAAAAAAAGAAGACATTACCGTTTCCGATGTGCTGGACCGTTTTAATCCACTTGCCGATCTTCAGGAACGTATTAAAGCCGGCAAAATAAAAGAGCCGCGGTTTATTGTTCCAATAAGTTTCCCCACACCCGGGCGTACCTATTACCAACATGCTTACTGGTGGAGCATTTTCAAAAGTGGCTGGTACGATTTTTCTATTATGGTACCCGAAGCAAAAAAGGCTTTAATGAAAAATAGGTTTGCCGTAAAATACATCATCTACATTTCTCCCAAATATTTCGAAAAGCTGTTTATTGAAGAGGGCATCGATAGATCGGACAAAGAAGCGGTGAAAGCTCGCATTGATCAGGAACATCAGAATTTCTCCGATTTTTTAACCGGGTCAGACAAAGCCGGCAAAGGATTGGTGGCCCTCAAAGAGATGATCCATTCTACAAGCGGCTCGAAAGAGGAAAAATACATCGAGATTGAAGCCATTGACTTAGGTAAAGAAGGGGGCGAATTCCTCGACGACAGCGAAGAGGTTTCAAACATTATTAGTTATGTAATGGGTGTGCACTCCAGCCTAATCGGCAGCACCCCGGGAAAAAGCAAAGGCAGCTTCTCAGGATCCGATAAACGCGAGCTCTTTCTTATGAAACAGGCGTTAATGAAGCCTTTCCGCGATCGCTTACTCCGTCCATTGTCGTTAATAAAACGCTTTAACAAGTGGGAAAGCGACATTGTATTTGCCATCCCAGATATTGAATTTACAAAACTCGACGACAATAAATCGGGTAAACAGGAAACCTTAAACGAATAGCCATGTTAGTAGATACCATCGATAAAATGAAAGCGTTTATTCCGGTTGTGGTGGGTAGCAATTTCAACAAATACAAGCCATTTATTGAGGAAGCGCGCGAGTGGCTGAAACGCGAAATTGTAGGTGCAGCACTCTACGCTAAACTGGAAACTGCCGGCAACGAAGCTCTTAAAAATTATGCTGAAGGTGTTGTGGCCAACAAAGGTTATCTCGTCGGAATTCCATTTTTCGACCTGGTGGAAACCGAAGCTGGTTTTGCAGTAACCTTAACCACAACAAAAGCCCCGGCTTCGCGCGAACGGGTAAATGCTTTAATAGTTGGGGTTGAAAAATGGTTGTCAGATTCCATTGAAAGATTATTGGAGTACCTGGAAGAAAATGCACAGTACCACGAAGATTGGAAAGGCTCGAATACCTTTGCATTGCTCACCGAAACGTACATCCATAAATTAAAAGACTTTCGCAGGATTGCACCGTTTGAAGGAACCAGGCTCGAATTTATAAAGCAGCTGCCCTCGATGCTCGATGTTATCCATTTGCAAATAGAACCGGTAATCAGTCCAGAGCTTTCCGACGAAATTATAGAGCAGCTGCGCGACGAGGATTTAACGGTGGCCAACGCTGCCATTCTCCGGAACCTGCGTTTTGCATTTGCCAATTACGTAATTACCAAAACCGACAGCGCTTACAATTACCTGATGAAAGTAAAAAAGGTAATTACCGAAACTCCTGACAGTTATCCGGCTTTTCGGGATAGTAGTTTGTATGCATCAATTCAGGCTACCGTAATTGTGAAAAACACCGACGAAAAACCAATTTTTAGAGCTGGATTTTAAATGAGGATCAATCTGAAATTACCAAAAGGCTGGCACGAGGTAGATGGAATTAACCTGGTTAAACTGGCCAAACTGTTTCTGAAGTACCAGGAGAAACCCGACTTTTTAACCCGGTGTTTTTTTCTCTTCTCCGGATGGAAGATTTTGAAACATCGCGAGCTTCAGGAAAACGGCAAACGCTACTACTGGTTTAAACTCCACAAGGGAAAACCGTTTTTTGTTGACGTCGATGTTTTTCATTCCCTGGTAAAAGAACTGGAGTGGATCCTTGAAAACATAAAACTTCCGGCAGGTAATCCGAGCATAAAATATTACAAAGCTTGCAATTACAAATTGTACAACGTTACTCTGGAGGAATTTTTGGAAGCCGATAATTTCTATAACGCATTTGTTACAACCGGCGAAGCAAAGTTTTTAAATCAGCTCTTCGGTGTATTCTATAAAAAGAAAGTAGACATTGTTTTGTACTGGGTTTCCAAATACGAAAAATACGCCGTATTTCTTTGGTTCTCGGGGGTCAAAAATTCCCTGGTAAATAAATATCCTTATCTCTTTTCAGGATCTTCAGGAAGCACTACCACCAGTTCTCCTGAAGAATCGATTCTGAATCTACTTTCGTCGCTTAACAATGGCGATGTAACCAACAACGAAAAGCTTTTTAAAACGCATGTTCACGAGTGTTTTCACGAGCTGAATATGAAAATTGAACACGCACCAAAAAATTAACTACAATGGACCAATACGAATATTTCTCAGCAAACAACGCCTCTTTCCCCGAAGTGGAAGCCATGCACCGCATTACCGGATTACGCGAGCTGGAGGAAACATTGGAAGAGATCCGCAACCACAAACCGTTTATGATGCTGGTTGAGGATGACGACGACGGATATTTGTCGTTCGAAGGTGGAAACTCAGACAATGGATTTCGTACTTTCTACATTGTTGGCCAGGCGAAATTAAACGACAGTACCGATCGGAAACTGATTCAACGTCAGTGCAAAGCCATTGCACTCAAAGTTTTTAAACAGATAATGGCCGATGCGCAAAATTTTGGCGATCCCTGTTACGGTTTCGACCGTTCACGAATCGATTACCGTCGAATTGGTCCACTCATAAGTAACTACTACGGTTTTGCCTTCAGTTATATTCTGGTTGACGAAAATTTTAACCTGGTGTAATGGGCCAAAATACCGATCTTGGATTAACCGTTGAAGCCTGGGCCGAAATTGTAATCGAACGTTGGGAAACCAAAATCGAACGGCTAAAAATCGGGCACACTGGCCAGCTGGTCAAAAGTTTTCATCAGCATGTTCAGGCTCAGGCAAATGGAGTTCCTGAACTTATAACTTTCACTTTCGAATACTACGGAAAGTTTGTAGACATGGGCGTTGGTCGTGGTGTTACTCACGAGGAAGTTGAGTTTAGTAATCGCCGTCCAAAAGCCTGGTACAGCAAAGTGTTTTTCTCGCAGTTAATAAAGCTTAGTGAGTTGTTGGCTGAAAAATATGAACGAAAGTCACAAATGGCTATTGTAACTGAAGTAAATAATTCTTAACTTTATAACATAGTGGTCACTCGACCATTGTGTGTTTGGGGGTTAACATAAAAGAGGCAGCTATTGAGCTGCCTTTTTGCTTTGATAATTTTTCATTAAATTAGAAGTATAAAAGACCAAGTATTCGACCTTACTCTGCTTTAAATTAAATGATTTATTTTCTCATACTTACATTAAATCAATAAAAATATGAATTGGCAAGATTTTGGAATTCCGGGAATTATTATTCTTATTGCTGGTACTTTTTTCTTATGGTATCAAAGGTTAACAAGTGCTTCAATACGAAATGTTAATTCAAAATGTGATTTATTGGAGGCAAGAAATAAGGAATTGAAGATTACTTACGAGAAAAAAATATCTGAGTTGACGAGTCATTATAATAGCACAAAATAC
Organism: Bacteroidota bacterium; assembly: GCA_013203755.1. Lineage (GTDB taxonomy): Bacteria > Bacteroidota > Bacteroidia > Bacteroidales > Prolixibacteraceae > Draconibacterium. The sequence goes on along the minus strand of JABMPI010000574.1, from coordinate 2,473 downwards.
CAGGATTATTATCCTGATGAAGAAGAAATAAAACAATTGAAAAGTTTAATGCAACTATTTGACAGACGAGCTTTAACAGTATCCGGTTGTATAGATTTGAAGTCTTGGGGCGGCATAGGACTCATGATTAATTCTCTCAATGATTTGAGGATCCAATTACAATCCAAAGGAGTATCTCTTCTTAAAAGTCCGTATTTAAAAGAAAGATTTAACTTTATTAAGGCAGATATTGAAAATATTGTTGATTATACAATTATTTATTACGATTATCCACACAAACATTTGAATATTGAAATAGATACCATCATAGAGATTAAAATCAGAGAAAAAGTTGATCAAATAAATACATATCTACATAATACATCTGAATTTTTTTTTGAAAGCATGCATATTAACCTTGACAAACCGGAAATTAAACAAGCAAGTATAGATTTATTTAAATCCTTAAGGTCTATATATTTCACCGGAATAATAGATGAGTTTCACTATCGGACTAATAGTCATTTAAGGGATATTGAAAAATTATTGTAACCAAGAATCCATTCTTTGTCCTTTCCACCACCTAACCTCCATACTACATTGCAGCAAACATAACTGCAATGGCTCGCAACGAAAAAGCAAAAGCAACCATATACCTTGACGGCAAACAAGCAGAAGCTGCCCTCGATTCGCTAAAAACAAAAGCAAAAGATTTACGCCGGGAATTAAAGAAAGCCCAGGAGGCTGGCGATATTGTAAAAACCAAAAAACTACAATCCGAATTAAAAGGTGTCGAAGCTGCTACCCGAAGTCTCCGCAAAGAAACTTACGATTACGAAAAGGTTTTGCGGGATATAAACGGGGCTTCCATGTCAGACCTTAAAAAAGCACTCCGCACGGTTGAAGTCCAGCTCAACAAAATGAAACGGACTGATCCCGGTTATGCCCAAAAAGCTGCCCAGGCTAAATTGCTCCGGACTGAGATTACCAAAGTAAATACTTCAATGCGTGCCCAGCCTTCTTTTATTGGGAAAGCTGCAGCAGGTTTTAATAAATACTTCTCGATAGTTACCGCAGGAATAGCTGCTTTTACCGGAATACTGTTTTCGGCAAAAGAGTTTATAAAAGGCATGGTTGGCCTCGATGATGCATTGGCTGATGTAATGAAAACTACCGGAATGGCTCGTGATGAAGTCCGTGAAATGTACCAGGATTTTAAAACCTTCAATACCCGTACTCCACGCCGCGAGTTGCTTATGTTGGCTGAAGAAGCCGGGCGACTTGGGAAGAAAAGCCGGAAAGATGTAATGGATTTTGTGGAAGTTGCCAACCAGATTAAAGTAGCCCTGGGAGATGACCTTGGAGGTGAAGCCGGTGTTGCAATCCGCGAAGTGGGGAAACTTACCGAAATCTATAAAGTTGGCGAAGAGTATGGCACCGATTTTAAAGAGAGCATGCTGAAGGTTGGTAGTGCAATTAACGAAGTTTCTGCCAACTCAAATGCTCAGGCACCTTACCTTATCGACTATCTGAAACGTATGGGAGGTATTGCAGGGCAAACAAAAGTGAATACTGCAAAAATTATAGGTTACGGGGCTTCCCTCGATCAGTTGGGACAAAAGCAGGAAATGGCAGCAACCGTTCATGGAAAAGTAATGGTTGATATGTTTAAAGACCAGGCTAAATATGCAACCATAGCCCAAATGAGTACCAAAGATTTTACCACTCTTTTAGAAACCGATGCCAACGAAGCTTTTCTGAAACTTCTGGAAGGATTAAACGGCAACAATGAAGGCTTTAGTGTAATGGCTAAAAAGTTGGATGATTTGGGTATTGATGGTGCCCGTGCGGTTCAGGTTCTTTCCGTTTTGTCGGCAAATACCAAAATGGTACGCGAACAGCAAGCCCTTGCCAATAAAGCAATGATTGAAGGTACTTCCTTAACCAACGAATACAACATTAAAAACAATAATCTGGCCGGATCGTGGGAGAAATTGGGGCAGTACATGCATTCCAAATTTATCAACTCCAATTTTTTAGGCTGGCTGGAAAAAGTGGTTGGCAAAACTGCTGAGTGGACAGAAGTAAAACTTTTCGAAACATTACAGAAAGAACAATCAGAGTTGAATTTATTGGTAGCATCAGTTACTAACGTAAATAATACACAGGAAACCCGGAATACATTAATAGATGAGTTGCAACGGAAATATCCCGATTTCCTTTCAAATCTCGATGCCGAAAAACTGACCAACGAAGAGCTGCGCGACCGCCTGAAAGAGGTAAACGATGAATATGAAGACAAAATTCTGCTTTCCATTAAAGAAGATGCTTTAAAAGCCAATTACAAAGAGCGGATGGATTTGAAGCTTCAGGAGCTGGATGCCATTAAGAAAATTGCCAAATACGAAGAAATTGCACAAAAAGCCAGGGCGAAAGTTGCAGGCGAAACCGATCCGAATAAACTCAGGACTTTATTAACCGATAAGGAAATTGC
>JABMPI010000573.1 GCA_013203755.1 Bacteroidota bacterium | reverse complement strand
CGTTGTAACAGGTTGCTACAAAGTTTTTTAATGAAGGTGTGGATATAAAGAACAAGTATAAAAACCGAAAAGTTATTTGTTTTGAGTATAAATACAAATATTAAACGATGAAGCTTTTACAAATATCTATTTTACTATTTCTATCGATATTTTTTTTGAATGTTGATGCGCAACAAAACAATGAGGCATATCTTTTTTCCTATTTTATGGGAAATGGAGAAGACGGTCTGCATTTGGCGTATAGTTCCGATGGTTTAAAATGGGAAGCTTTAAATGATAATAAATCGTTTTTAACTCCCGAAGTTGGTAGCGATAAACTAATGCGCGATCCCTGTGTTATTTCAGGTCCCAATGGGAAATTTCATATGGTTTGGACGGTTAGTTGGAAAGAGAAAGGGATTGGTTATGCATCTTCTGATGACTTGATTACCTGGACGGAACAGAAATATATTCCGGTTATGGAACATGAGGCTGAAGCAAAAAATTGTTGGGCTCCCGAAGTGTACTATGATGAGGTTTCTAAACAATTTATAATTTTTTGGTCTACTACTATTCCCGGTCGATTTCCCGAATCTGAAAAAAAGGGAGATGGCGAAAATAACCACCGAATGTATTATGTTATTACAAAAGATTTTATTGATTTCAGCGAAACCAAACTGTTTTATAATCATGGTTTTAATGTAATTGACGGAACTTTAATAAATGAACATGGTAAATATGTGTTGTTTTTGAAAGATGAAACACTGCTTCCTCCAGAAAAAAATATTCGGGTTGCAACTAGTTCGGAGTTGACTAAAAATTACAGCAAACCGACCCACTCAATTACAGGCGATTATTGGGCGGAAGGGCCGACACCATTAAAGGTTGGTGAATATTGGATAGTTTATTTCGATAAATACAGGAAAGATAAAATGGGTGGCGTCCGTTCTAAAGACTTAGAGAATTGGGAAGACATTTCAAGTCAAATTGAATTTCCCAAAGGTACGCGACATGGAACCGCTTTTATTGTGAAAAATGAGGTGGTTGAAAAATTAAAAAAACACTAATAGGAATTTGTAATGGTAGAAATTGGTAAAATAAATACGCTTGATGTAAATCGCGAAACTGACAATGGTGTGTATTTGGATGGAGGCGAACATGGCGAAATTCTTATGCCGCAAAAGTTTGTTACCCCCGAAGTGAAGGAAGCAGGGAGTGCAACAGTTTTGGTTTATACCGATTCGGAAGACCGTTTGGTGGCAACCACCGAAACTCCACTGGCTATGGTTGGCGAGTTTGCCATTATGAAAGTGATTTCAAATAGTCGTTTTGGCTCATTTCTCGACTGGGGATTGCCCAAAGATTTATTAGTGCCGTTCCGCGAACAAAAGGCGGATATGATAGAGGGAAAATCGTACATGGTTTATGTTTTTCTCGACTTGCAAACCAACCGAATTGCTGGTTCTGCTAAAATCGACAAGTTTTTAGATAACACCCCTCCCGAATACGAAGTTGGACAGGAAGTTGATTTAATGATTGCTGATGAAACGGATTTGGGTTACAAGGCCATTGTTAATTCAGAACATTGGGGAATACTTTATAAAGACCAAACTTATAGCTCACTTTCTTTCGGGCAAAAAATAAAAGGCTACATTAATAAAGTTCGTGTAGATGAGAAAATTGATCTGTTACTTGAAAAGCCGGGTTATGAAAAAGTAGATGCTATTTCACAAAAAATACTGGACGAATTAAAGGAGAACAACGGTTTTATGGCTGCTTCGGATAAAACGTCACCGGAAATGATAAAAGCAATGTTTGGAATCAGCAAAAAGAATTTCAAAAAGGCGCTTGGAAGTTTGTATAAGAAGAGAATTATTACTTTCGATTCCGATGGGATTCGATTGGTTGAATAAAACAAATAATCACTCAGTTGAAGGTGTGGAAATTTCCAAATTGCTATTCAATGTGTCGTTTAGTTAAGGATAATAGTCTTCGACTACGCTCAGACTGACTGTCACCCTGAGCGTAGTCGAAGGGTTTTTAATAACAAACCAAAATCAAAGAGTGGCTTAACTAAACGACATTGAATTAACATTTGTAAATTCGATCCGGCTACACTCAATCGTATCACATTTTTTATATTTCAACTTTTCCAAAGTTTTAAACTTTGGAAAAGTTAGTTTATCTGCCAGTTGCGGAAGATTGGTTTGTTTTTTAAATAATCTCTGCTACTTTTATATACTCAATTCAGATAGCTTTTCGGAAAATTAGGCGCAGTTATTTTTATTCACAACAAAGCAAAAAACTGCGTTG
>JABMPI010000572.1 GCA_013203755.1 Bacteroidota bacterium | reverse complement strand
GACTGACTGTCATCCTGAGCGAAGTCGAAGGGTGTTTAATAACAACCCAATATCAAAAAGTGGTTTACGAAACTAAATTGATACATAATTCCCTCTCTAATCATATCCTCATTATCAAGAATAAGGACATCCTGATAATCGAACACATGCATTGTGTCAAATGATTTAATCCATTTTGGGTTGAGTATAGAACCAATAAAACATCAAAATGAGTGATAAAACCTTTGTCTTTTTAAGTTTAACTTCTTTGAAAAATTGCTAAACATTAAAAATACTTTGATTTTATATTTCTCTTTTTGAAATTCAATTTGGATAACTACTTAAGAACAAATTTAGCCTTTAATCCTTCTGCTGAATTTGGTCCTATCCAGACTTCAAAATTACCAGGCTCAATTACATAATCCTTTCCATTGAAAAATTCCAAATCGGCGGGTTTTATTTCAAAATCAACCTTCATATTGTCCCCCGGTTTTACATGAATTTTATTAAATCCTTTTAATTCTTTGATTGGGCGAGTGATACTGCCAACTTTATCGCGGACATACATTTGAACGATTTCATCGGTCTCAAAATTTCCAACATTACTAATATTGGCAGAAACGATTATTGACTCATTGAAATTCAATATAGTATCTGATAATTGCAGATTTGTATATTGAAATTTTGTATAGGATAATCCATAACCAAATGGCAACAATGGCTCTATTCCATAATCGATATGCATAGATTTAAAACCCAGCGACAACTGTTTTGAGTTTCTTGGAATATCATCGATGTATGTAAAATCAGAATTAGCAGCTGGTCTTCCGGTATTTTTTCGATAATAGTAAAATGGAATTTGCCCGGCACCTTTAACAAAAGTAACGGGTAATTTCGCCGTTGGCGAATAATCTCCAAAAATAAGATCGGCCACAGCTGGGCCAGCCATTGTTCCCGGATGCCATGCATATAATACTGCATCTGCTAATTCCAATTCATCAGCGATTGCAAGTGGTCTGCCAGCCATAACAACAAGAATAATGCGTTTGCCTGTTTTTTTAAGTTCAATCAATAACTCTTTTTGAACCCCAGGTAAATCAATAATCCCTCTCGAATTTGATTCTCCGGAAAGAATGGATTCCTCGCCAACAAAATACACAATGGCTTCCGATTTTCTGGCTGCATCAATTGCTTTATTAAATCCAACGGTAGATTTATCGCGACTATATTCTACACCCAAAGCAAAATTCATACGCTTGCCCAATATTTTGTTAATTGTTGTTCTTGGAGTTTCCGAGTCATCCGAATTTCCATCAAAAACCCAAGTACCCATCTGGTCGTGAGGTGCATCAGCAAATGAACCAATTACTGCCAATGAACGAATATCTTTTGAAAGAGGTAAAGTTTGATTGTTATTCTTTAATAAAACCATACTATTTCTTGCCAGTTCGCGAGAAAGGTTCAAATGTGATTTTGCTAAAATTGTATCTTTGGCCATTTTGCCATCAAGAAAGGGTTTGGTAAATAAACCTAAACTCATTTTCACTCTTAAAATATTTGCAACTCGGTTATTAATCAACTTCTCCGAGATTTTTCCTTCCTCAACTAATATCTTTAAATAATCGATGAATGAAGTTGTTGACATTTCCATATCAACCCCGGCACTTACGGCTTTTTCAGCAGCATCTTTTCTGTTTGCGGCATAACCGTGAGTAATCATCTCTTCAACTGACGCCCAGTCGCTAACAACCATTCCTTTAAAATTCCACTCATCTCGAAGAATGGTTTTTAAAGTGAACTCGTTTCCTGAAGTTGGCACTCCATTTAGGTCGTTAAATGCCGACATAAAAGTCAGAGCTCCAGCAGCTTTTGCAGCTTTAAAGGGTTTAAGATGAACGTTGCGTAAAAGTGGTTCTGGAATATAAGTTGTATTATAATCTCTTCCGGCTTCTGCCATTCCATAACCAACAAAATGCTTTGCGCAGGCTGCCACTGCTGTTGGGTCGTCCAAATTCCCCTGAATACCTTTTACCATAGCCGTGGCAAACTGCGAAGTCAGGAATGGATCTTCGCCACAACTTTCAGCAATTCGTCCCCAGCGAGGATCCCAGGTAATATCAATCATAGGTGCAAACGTCCAGTTTATTCCCATTGAAGCTGCTTCAACAGAAGAAATCCGCATAGCTTTCTCAACCAGACTTGTATCCCACGATGAAGCCATTCCCAGCGGAATTGGAAAAATAGTTCGGTATCCATGAATTACATCGCGTCCAAACAAAAGCGGAATTCCGTGTTTGCTTTCTTCCAGTGCAATGCGTTGAAGTTCATTAATTCTGTCAGCTCCCTGAACATTAAGAAACGAACCAACTTTCCCTTCTCTTACTGCATTTTTCAATGCCTCATCATTTGGATAAAATCCATCGAATGCCTGATACATCTGACCAATTTTTTCAGCCAAAGTCATCTTACTAATTAGTTCCTGAATATTTTGCTCGCTTGAGTCTGTGTCCTTACCCGTTTTTATTTTACATCCTGAAAAGATCAAAAGCGACAACAACAATATTGAATGAAAGTATTTCATATTTCTAAAAATATACAGTTAATAAATTTTATTTTCCCTGATAGACTCTTACATAGTCTACTTGCATTGTTTGCGGGAAGATGGTATTGTCAATGCCTTGTGCTCCACCCCAGTTTCCTCCTACTGCTACATTGAGGATAAAAAACTGTGGTTTGTTAAACGGCCAGTTATCATCGCTTTTATTTGATGGAGAATATTTATGTGTTACATTTTCAGGCGAATCGGTATAAAACACCATCTCTTTTTCAGTCCATATTAAACCATAAATATGAAATTCTTCCTCTGCGGTAGCGAGTGCTTTGCTGCTTCCGTTTCCATTTCCACCAGAACCTGAAGTTGTATGCACTGTTGCATGAATTGTGTTGGGCTGATAACCTACATATTCCAAGATGTCTATCTCTCCACACGCAGGCCAACTTACACTACTAATATTTCCGCCAAGCATCCAAATTGCCGGCCAGATTCCTGTTCCCGATGGCAATTTTGCACGAATTTCCATTTTCCCGTAAGTAAACTCTTTCTTCCCTTTTGTAATTATTCGGGTTGAGGTGTAAGAACCTGGAGCTTTATTATCATTCACCTTTTTGGCTGTAATAATTAGCTTGCCGTCTTTCACTTCGGCGTTACTGCCATTGGTATAATTCTGAAGTTCGTTGTTTCCCCAACCGTTTGCCCCCGTTTCGAAGGTCCAGTTGTTTGTATTAACCGAAGTATCGTCAAATTCATCGGCCCAGGCAAGTGTAAAGCTGGCAACATAACCAGCATCGTCGGCAGAAATGCTTACGCTTTGTTTTTCTGAAAATACATCGGAACCTTTTGTTAGCTGTAACTCAATCTCATAACTCCCTTTAAATGGAAAATAGGCAACGGCATTTATTTCATTTAAAATTTCCTTACTCCTGTAAATCCATTTAAAGGAATCAAAATCACCAACCGAGGTATTTACCAGGTTTACATTATTCGGATTAGTTGCATCAACGCCAGCGGTAAAAGAAACCACCAAATCGTCTTTTGTAATACTAATATCTTCTGTAAAGGTCTCCCTTTTTCCTTCAAAATCAATAACTGTTAGCTTAGCCGTATACGTTCCTGCTTGCGGATAGTACATCTCGTATACTTTGGTTTTATCCGTATTCGATGCGGTTTCACCATTCCCAAAATCCCAGTCCAACAGGTAATACTCTCCTTCCGATTGGTTTACAAAACGAACATGGTTCTCATCAATAAATTCACTGTTAAAATCAGCTGTAAAAATTATCTCTGGTTCATCCTCTCCACAAGCAGCAAATAGAACGGTTAGACTGAAAACAAATATGGAAACTAACCAAAAGCGTTTTTTTGTATTAAATCTTTTCAACATAGGATTAAACTAATTTTATAATGCATGGCCACACGTACACTGTTAAAACTCAATGCTTTCATCGAATCAACATCGGTTTTTGTAAAATGATTTTTGAGCCAGGCATTAAAAAACTCATCTGCTTTTTCTTCGCCCATTAAATCCTCCAATTTGGCTCTAATTTCGTGTTGGATTCCGGCAACACCTTCAGTTTTCATCATGTAACCTTCCATCAGCATCCAGTTACCTGTTCCAATTCCTTTAAGAATTACATTTTCACCGGCACCGTTAACAATATTTTTGCCATCGGCATGTAAAAAGCCTTGAGCAGTGGTTGTATTCACTGAAAACAATAGCAAGAAAATGTTGAAAATTACAACGTATTTAATATTCATTTTGAAAAAAATATCAGCTGCTTTTTATAACAGGGATAAAATAAAAAAAATAAAGTGATAATTAGGTAGAGAAAGGGGAGCTCAATAGCTCCCCTTTAATACTAACTAACTAAATTATTTGATTTGACCTGATTTGATCCCCTCTACGTGAGGCCCAGCCAATTCGTCGAAATAAAATTCATGTGTTCCGTCTCCAACACCAGGGCTTAACATGATTCTGATGATGTTATAGAAACCATGATTAAATTTATCATTGGTTGTGATATCACTTGTAAACTGATCGCCTGTCCAATCCCAACCTGCACTAACTCCTGCGAAATCGTAATCTACAACTTCCCAGGTATCATCTTGCTGAATGGTATAAGTAAGTTCGGCTCCGGTTTGCCATGCATTTCCTCCTCTATCAGTATTTTCAAATTTTAATAATACAACCTGACCGGCTTTACCATATACTTTCAATTTTACGACACTTTTATTACGCAAGTCGAAACGGTATCCTGAAGGTAACTGCATATTTGCATTTGCCCACTCGTTATCGGTTTTTGAATAGGAACCAACTTTAGAACTTTTGTTTGGATATGTTCTGTCCGGATTGTCGGCAATAGAAACAAGACAGTTTTCACCATTAATCGGTGTCATCTGAACTTCGCTAAAATCGTTATACATAACAATCTCATCCAAAATGAACTCTTCATAATCAGGGTGGTGACTCTCAACTGTAACTAACTCAGTTCCTACAAGTTCGCCCAAAGAAGTAACTGCAGTTGTTGTAATGGTATAATTTCCTGCTCTCATGTATGTTCCGGAGATTACTTCAGTTTCATCTGTAGTTTCAACGACATTCCCATCACCAAAATCTACAACAAACTTTTCAATTGATTCTCCCAAAGGAAGATTAGAGACGCTCAATGCCACATCATATGCGTTTACTTCAGTCCCTGCAGTTACAGACATTCCCCATTCAATGCTTGGTCTTTCATAACCTTTTGGAATTAACTTATTATACCATCTGTTTCCATCACCACCAATACAACTTACATGAAGAAAGTTTTCATTCAGCTCTTCAATCCTAAACTCTCCATTAACCGCACCATAATCGAAGCCGAAGAATACAGGGGTTGCCGAAGATAATACGAGGTAATCTCCATCTTCCTTAGTAACAATTGACCAAGTAGCCGGAGCAGGGGTATAATCGACCCTACAGTCAGGTTCTCCATATAATTCTACGGGATTAGAATAATTCGGATTATCCTTACGATAGTCTTTAACATAGGAATTTCCGTTATTATTAAACGCAAAACTAAATCCTTCAAGTTTCAAAACATACTCATCATCATATGCTCCGGAATTTGTTTTTTGAACGGGAGTAGCCGGCCACCATTCAGGCCAGTTACCACCTGCAGGTCCAATCCCAAAGTGACCTACAGTTAAACTATCCACTACCCACGCTTTTCCTTCAGCAACATCAATACCTCCACTTAGCATAACCATTATCGGATCTGTAAATAGCGAATAATCTGTTGCAGTAGTGGTATGCGTTTTTGTTATAGTTGTACTACCACCATTTGTTTTAATAGACATAGTAACCGTATAATCGTCTGGTAGCGGATAATAAGCAACAGCACTTTTTTCTTTAACAACCAAGCCATTTCCAAGATCAAAACTTACCTGATTGATTCCGTTTATTTGAGACGGACTTGTAAGTTGTACATTAAAATGATACGCATCTTCTCCCGGAGTGATTGTAAAGTCCATTTCACTTTCTGCCGGAGGCAATACCAAACCAGCTTCCGGGTTGAGTTCTTCCATGGGTTCGCATGCATAAAACAATGCAAAAACCAGAACCCCAATTAAATTTAGATATTTTATATTTTTCATCATCTGTTTATTTTATTAATAACATTTGAATGTCCTATTTATAAGCAGGTACAAATTGTTTAAGTACTCCTTCGTTTGTATTACGAATTTCGCTGGCTGGTACCGGAAACATTCCCCAGGTTTCGGCATTAAAAGTACGTGGAGTAAAATGAGAAGGATTTGGAACGTCAGCAGGAACATTAAAACTGTCGTTAATTTTTGCCGCAGCATAATCATTTCCTCTTCTTAACAAATCCCATTTACGTAATCCTTCGCCACCAAATTCTACGCGACGTTCGTGGTAAATCTCATCTAAAGAGATGGTTGATAATGCAGCACTTTCTCCTAATGCGCGGGTTCTAACCTGATTTAAATATCCGGTTGCTTTTCCATTGTCACTATCAAGGTTCAATTCAGCAGCCATTAACAATACATCTGCATATCGGATATCTATAAAGTTGCGTGGAAAATTATGATTAGCATCGCCACCAGAACCGATATACGCAGTTAACGCCATGTATTTATTATTGAAAAATGCTGTATTCATAAATCCTTGAGTGTATGAATCCAATTTTTCGTCAGCATTGTAAAGAGTCACACCCTTTCGTGGGTCACCCGCTTCAAATTCGTTAGCAAGGCTCCATGTTGGAATTGAAAACGACCAACCCGGAAATAATGATCCTCCATCGCCAACAGGATTTCTCACACCAATCCAAACGCAAGAAAAATTACCATTTATATTCCAGCCACCCCAGTCGCCCGATTTAGCTTTATCTGAATATTGAATTTCAAGAACTGATTCTTCATTATTTTGGTTTTCCCAATCCCACAAATCTGCATAATTTGGCACCAGCGAATAAGCTTCACTTGCAATAATTTCTGTTAGTGCAGTTTGTACATAACTTTTATCTATAGTTGTGCTACCATTGCTCCATGATGACACTCCCAACACTGATTTTGCAAAACCTTCGTGATATAAATATATTCTTGCTATTAAAGCCTGAACTGCTCCTTTTGAAATACGACCTTTTTCGATAGCCGGCAATACTTCTGGCAAAACAGAAACCGCTTTAAGCAAATCGGATGCAATTGCTGTAAAAAGTTCGTCTGGAGAATTTTGTGGAATAGACTTATAATCCTCAACTGAAGCCAACACTTCTAAAATAAGTGGCGTAGAACCATAATGGCGAACCAAATCCCAATATAAATAGGCACGCAAGAATAAAGTCTCTGCTTCAAATCTTTCTTTTAATCCTTCTGTTTCCCATTCAACTTCTTCCTGCTTTTGCAAGTATAAATTTGCACGATATATGCCTGAATAACAGCGGTTCCACAAATCGCTTGCCGAGCCGTTCTCGGGTGTCATGTTAAACATTTCCATCTCGTGCCATTGACTCATGTCACTAATATTCGATCCGCCAGCAAAAGCACCATCCGAAAAAATATCAGACATGGTAGGTACAAATTGCCAGTTCTGAACTGAATAGGCATCATAAACAGCAGCAACAGCCAAAAAGGCCTGCTCTTCTGTTTTGTAATAATTGGCTTCTACTTGTCCTGTTTTTGGTTCCAATTCAAGAAAATCTTGCGTACAAGAAACCTGAAAGAACATCAAGGCAATGAAGCTGAAAATATATATTGACTTATTTTTCATTTCATTAATATTTTTAATTTTTATGGTATTCGATGCAACTCTCCTAAAAAATGATTCTTGTATCTGAATTATTTTATTTGTAGCTCGTTTCATTTTTTTATTTTTTGAATATTTATGTTAAAAAGTGATATTTACACCACCTAAAACAGTACGAGCTTGTGGATAAATACCATGGTCGATACCGTTATCAAAAACTCCACCTCCAATTTCAGGATCGTATCCTTTATATTTAGTGAGCGTTAAGAGGTTCTCGGCAGAAACGTAAAAACGTACTTTGCTAATTTTAAGGTAGTCTAAAACATTTTTAGGTAAAGAATAACCAAAAGTGATATTTCTTAGTCTTACAAAACTTGCATCGTGAACAAAGAAGTCGCTCACCGTTTTCATGTTTTGGTTATCATCAACAAAAGTAACACGAGGATATTCATTTGATGTGCCTGGCCCGGTCCAACGATTTAACCAGTCACCACGATAATTCGATTCATTCATATCATAACGTCTGGTTGCATCGAATACTTCTTGCCCAAGAGCAGCATAAACAAACATATTAAAATCGAATCCTGCATATTCTAAATTCAGGTTTACACCTCCTGTAAAATCAGGATGTGGCGAACCTAAATTAACGCGGTCATCCTCTAAAGAGATAGACCCATTACCATCTGAATCAACAAATTTAATATCTCCTGGCTTAGCTTTAGGTTGAAGCATTTCTCCATCGGCATTTACATAAGCTGTAATTTCCTCTGGCGTTTGAAAAATTCCATCGGTTTTTAATCCATTAAAG
>JABMPI010000571.1 GCA_013203755.1 Bacteroidota bacterium | reverse complement strand
TCGTTTTCCAGAAGGGTGGAGTAATTGTGAAAACAAAACTTTTTGGCGGGCTCCACTTCCCATTTTGCACACGCGCCTGCAATTGAAAATAGTAATCGTCCGGCGGTAGAAATGACATCTCCAGATGGTTATTTTCAGTGGTCTTCCAGGTTTGATTTTCTTTCAACCTATAACGGTAATTGACCTCATGAGGTTTCTGAAAATTAATTCCAATAAACCTGATTTTTAGGGAGTTTTTTTTATATGGAAATCTGTGGACTCCTTCCAGTGAGATGATACTATCATCGACGCTGATTTCTGTAAATGAAAGGAATGGAAGAACAGGTTTGATATTTTCAAACACATCCTGACTTATCACAGCAACCCCGTTCATTGTTGCAACTGAGATATTCTCATCATCTGCAAAAACATCATTCACATGGTTGGAAGGAAGGAAGTTGCCCGTATTCAAATTCTGGATAGATAGAATCTTTCCATTTAAGTAGTGCAGAACAGAGACCCCTGAGGGTGTGGAAACATAAACACGATCCTTATGAACAAAGATTTTGCGACAAATATCATTGCAAAGGCCTTCAGTACGGGTGACCCTTTTTAGTATTTTCCCGTCTTTATAGAAGAGGACACCAAACCCGTACGTACCAAGTACCATTATGGAATTTTTTGTTTCAGCAATGGAAATAATCTGTTTGGTAAGTAGAGTATCTTCTTTGGAATGATCGATAACTGAATCATCCAATATCGAAAATAATCCTTGAAAGGTGCCATTCCAAAGTTGGCCGGAATGGTCGCAATAGAAACTGGAATTATAGATATATCGTTTTGCCCGTATACTGGTAGCCCAATGATTGGAAGTTTTTTGACAGTTCAGAGGGTATTCGAATTTTGTATTCGTAGCAGTGATGTAAATTTTATCAGCCCCAAGAGATAAATCATTGATATGCATGATTCTCTGGTAGTCTTCCGCCCATTTCAAATGAGAAGAGTCCTTAATAAAATGGTCGCACCCGGTCTTTTTGTTTTGGTGCACTATTCCGTATTCGCTGGCTATCCAAACGTCATCATTGCGGCTAAGAATTCGTGAAACCTTGTTCTCTAAATTGTCGCAATCATATGTTTTAACGTTGAAGATTTTATTGCCTGAAATTAAATTTACCTTGCCTTCATCCATTCCCACTAAAAGCTCACCCGTTTTAAGTTTATTAATAGAGTAACATGGATTGGAAGCCAGGCCGTTCTCTTTATTAAAAACGATTACTTTCTCCCCCCATACCGGAATCATATATAAACCTTCATTGATGGTGCTGATCCAGATATTTCCCTCCCGGTCTGCCAACACATCTTTAGTTAATTTCCCTTTTAAATAAATTTTAGGTTCTAGTAGCGGCTTCTTGAGATCATAGCAGTAAAGACCTATACCCTGAACAGTGATCCATAATAAGGAATCAACAGACAGTGCTAAACCTGCCATAATTCCCGGACTAGATTCCCATTCGTATGGGATGATTACTTTTTGAACGGTATCGCTTTGCCAAACTATCCCCTCTTTGGATACAAAAAGAACACTTCCATCAGGGAGGGTCGAAAACTTACTAAACGGAATCAGATAATGTCTCAGTTTAAACTCAATTAATTCCTGCCCGGTATATCTGCTAAATGAATGTGAACTAGCTCGTCCGACAATGGGCCCCGATTTGCTGTTAATAAAAATATCAGTCCATCTTTCGAATCTTTTTAGTTGATTCTTTTCCAGAATTATATTCTCATGTCCGGAAATAAACCATAACCTGTTTTTATTGTCTTCGAAACAATTAATAAAGGGGGTTCTGGAAGTTATATTTCTTAAAAAGGTATCGGAAGTGGCGTTGTAAATTTTTCCTTTCAGCCAATACGATACGGTTCCATTTGATCCCATGAACCAAACCCTATCTTTTGAATCTGGTTTTATGTTGAATATTCGATTATCGGATAAGCCATCTGAAATAGTATAATTCTGAAAATTGATTCCATCAAAGCGCGCAACACCGACATCCGTCGCAAACCATAAAAATCCATCCCTATCCTGGACCATAGAGTAAAGGGTAGTGCCGGGCAATCCTTCATTGCTGGTAAAATGTCTTAAAAGAGGATTCTGGGCAAATAGCTCTGCCAGATTTACAAGGGCCAGGAACAGGGAGAGGATAATCGTATTAATTCGCATCAGGATATTGAATTAATATGTGCTTTGGCCCAATCCAAAAATTCTACTGCCCTACGTCTGGCAACCTCAATTTCTATTCCGTCGCTCATTAAGGCAACTATCGTACCCTTTTGCTTTATCTTTTTTATCTGAGCAAGGTTAACCAGGAATGACTTATGTATACGCATAAATCCAAACGGTTCCAGCATTTCTTCATAGTCCTTCAGGGTTTTGGAAATCATAAATTTCGTATGATTTAAAAAATGAAACACCGTATAATTCCCTTCTCCCTTGAGGCAAATTATATCATCGATCTCAAAAAATTCATATCCGTCATGTCCGTGGAGGGTGATTTTTTTGATACTCCCAGGGTTGTCCATAATAGCGGAGAGATTTCTTAAAACCTGCCTGTAGTTTTTTCGTATTTCAGGTTTAATGGTATGGAGCTGAAGGAGTTTTAGCTGGGTTTGTTTCAATTCGGCAATAGAGATGGGTTTCATCAGGAAATCCACTGCACATACCTTCATAGCCTGAAGCGCATATTTTTCATGAGCCGTAACAAAAACCACTGAGGGATTATGTGAAATTTGGTTTAAGAGTTCAAATCCGTTTTGCTCTGGCATATTCACATCTAGAAAAATGGCGTCGGGTTTCATGCGGTTTATTTCTATGACTCCTTCTTCAACACAGGACGCGGAACCAACTATATTCAGGGAGGGACAATAAGAAGTAATAAGGCTACTCAGGTTTTTTATGGCAAGGATTTCATCATCCACAAGAAAAACCGAAAGGAGGTGGTTGCCCTTCAATAATGTTTGTCCTATATTCAAATTTACGTCATTAACGGTGATATGAATTGGGGCGGTGGTTGTTTCAGCACCCCCCGATTTCTATTTGTTTCAGTACATTTCCTCTGCTCTCTAAGCGCTTCATGGTATGGTTTTTATCTCAGCACCGAAAAACGATGACTTATTAAATTTTTTCCAGAACTCAGTGTACAGTAATACATCCCTGAAGGAAAAGACTCCATTGAGAATTGGACAATATTATTTTCTAATAATTCATTTTTTTCAAATCTTTTTACTTCCACGCCAATCGGGTTAAAAATAGTAAGCGTTGCATTTGACATGGCAAAATTCGAAAGGGATATAGAAACCTTGTCTGTTGCCGGGTTTGGGTACACGACCAATTTCACTTCTTCAAGATTTAATTCATCTACACCTGAAGAAGGATTACAACCTGCTATTTCCAGCGCTTTCTCAAGCACTTCATCCCGGCCTTGTCGGATGCCATTAGGCGTGATATAAACAAAGCTGTCGGGTACTATTCCTATTCGTTGCGTTTCTGTTCCATCGGGATAAAACATGCCTATGCTTGTAAATCCGGTTGAAATATCCTGGCTCAGTTTAAAAACGCTTACGTTACCATCTGCTCCCGCAGTTTGGCTCCCTACTATCACAGAATTTGCCATAGCTCTAAAGACCATGCACGTCCATTCGGCATGGCTTTGCGTTTCCTGATTGCATAAAATGATGACCCTGCCTTTGTATGACGAGGGATTCCCATTACTACCCCGATACTGCCAGGACCAATAAAAAGTGCCGGGATAATTAATTTCAGGCAACGTAGCTTTAACATAACAAATTGAATTAGAATACATTAAATCTGCGATGGCCGAGCCAGTGCTGTTTGGATAATTTCTGATGTCAAAAATTATTGCTTTTGTATTTTCCAGGTCGCCGTACATCCCATTCACATCAGATTGTGAGAGGTTGCCCATATGAACATACCCCACATTACAATCCCATTT
>JABMPI010000057.1 GCA_013203755.1 Bacteroidota bacterium | reverse complement strand
TTTTACCAATAAAAAAACAATTTTTAAAGCTTGTTTATAACACTGTTAATAAAAAAAGGATAAACTATCAATAACTTTCAAGTGTTAATAAAAGTAATTTAAGCACAAATAATTAAACATAGTTATAAATAAATAAAAAAATGAAAAATTCTGCTTAAATTAAGCTTTATTAACAGAATTAACAGGCTATAATAAGAATAATAAATTTAATTCTTTAGAATATATAAAATATAAATATAAAAGCTGTTTATAACTTAGGAGAAAAAAGATGAAACTAACTGTCAAACGTGAAAATTTTATCCAGGCTATTCAAAAAGTAATCAACATAATTGGAAACAGATCTACTTTACCTGTATTAGCTAATATTCTTCTCGAAGCAAAAGATAATATTTTAACTTTAACAACTACAGATTTAGAAATAAGAATAACAAATTCACTTGAAGTAAATGTTGAACGTGAAGGTAAAACAACTATCCCCGCTAAAAAATTAGCTGCTTTAGTTTCCCGTTTTCTGGCTGATGATGTTCATTTAGATTCTAATGAAAAACATCACACTCAAATAACTTGTGGAACTTCCGAGTTTAAAATATTAGGTTTAAGCGATGAAGACTTTCCGCCAGCTGCTGAATTTCCTTCAACCAGTCATATTAAATTTAAAGAAGTTGATTTTAAGAAAATGCTTGATAGAATTTCTTATGCTGTAAGTCTTGATGATACACGCAAAGTTCTACATGGAATCCTTTGTTCAGTTAAAGAAAATACTGTTACCGCGGTAGCTACTGATGGAAAACGTCTTGCGCTGGTTGAAAAAGTTCCGGAAGAATTCAAAGGCAGTGAAGGAGATACAATTATTCCTCTCAAAGCGGCAAATGAAATAAAACGCATACTTGAGAATAAAGATGAAATAGTTCATTTGGAATTTGGAGAAAAACAAGCTTGTTTCAGAACTGATAAAGTTTGTTTAACGACAAAATTAATTGAAGGAAATTATCCAAATTACCGCCAGGTTATCCCGGTAGGTTTTAATAAAAGCCTGGATGTTCCAGCAGCTATACTACTGGCTAAACTTGAACTGGTTTCATTAGCTTTGGCGGATGATTCAAGTTATATAATTCTAACTTTTGATGAAGGTAAACTGAATCTGCAGGCATCAAGTGCCAATATCGGAGAAGGAAGCGATTATCTTGATGTTGACTATAATGAGGCTAGAATTGATATTTCATTTAATCCAAATTTTCTCGCCGAACCATTAAAACATTGTGATACTGATAAAATAAAAATAAAACTCAATGACGGATTCAGTCCAGTTGCTCTTGAAGCAGCTGACGGCTTTCTTTATGTGATTATGCCTATGCGTAATCGCTAAAGAGAAGAGCCTTATAAAAAAGGAGTTGCTTAATGATAAAGCGTTTACTATTAAGCAATTTTAGAAATTATAAAAAAGCTGAAATATCGTTTAATTCACAAAATATAGTTTTTACCGGCCGAAACGGACAAGGAAAAACTAATATCCTGGAAGCAGTCTTCTTTTTAAGTGTTTTACGCTCGTTCCGCAGTTCTAAAACCGGTGATCTAAAAAAAATTGGTGAAAACTCATTTTATATTGGCGCTGAAATTAAAAAGAAGAAATGGAACGAATTTCTGGAAGTACAATATGGTGAAGGTAAACGGCGTAAATTAAGTATCGATAAAGCTCCAGTACTCAAGGCAAGCGAGTTTATAAATCAGATTAGAGCAGTTATTTTTTCTCCTGAAGATATAAATATTGTTAGTTTAAATTCAAATTTAAGACGACGCTTTATGGATATGCTCATCTCAGTGATAGATCCATTTTATCTTAACTCCTTAAGAGATTACAGCGTGGCTCTTAAAAACAGAAACGCACTTTTAAGAGAGCCTAACGCGGATTTGCAGTCCATGGACGCGTATGAGACAATAATGGCTGAGAATTGCTTTAAAATAATTAATGAAAGGCAAAAATATAGTGATATTTTAATAAAAGAAGTTAATAAGTTATTATCTGATTTATCTAATGAAAATGTTTTTAATATTCGCTATAAGCTTGAAATAAAAAAGATTTCAAAAGATTTTATAAAAAAGAAATTTGAGCATGACCGGGCGCGGGATTTTAAGCGTGGTTTCACTGGTTTTGGTCCACAAGCGGATGAGTTTGAATTCTTTTTTGGAAATAAATTAATGCGCAGTTTTGCTTCCACGGGTCAATGTCGTTTAATATCTTTGTGTTTAAAAATGGCGAAATTAAATATTTTATGTGAAAGCAACAATTCTGATCTGGAAAATGTTTTAGTTTTAGTCGATGATGTTACCGGAGAGCTTGATAAAGTAATGCGCGAGATGTTTTTTAAAATAATAAGCCGGGCCGGACAGGCGTTCTTTACTTTTACCGAGAAGCCTGATTTTGATTTTTTTGAAAACTGTGAGTATTATAATATTATTAACGGAGTAATAAACAAAACAGGGGATTAAGATGAAAGCTGTAAGCGTTGAACAAATGAGAGAGATTGATAAAAAAACCATCAAAAAAGCAAAAATTCCCGGATTTGTTTTAATGGAGCGCGCCGGATTCGGTTGTGCCGAAAAAATAATTGAATTTATCGAAGATCGAATCCATTTTAACCATATTAAACGTTTTGTTATACTTGCCGGCAAAGGCAATAACGGCGGCGATGCTTATGTGGTGGCCAGATATCTTTATGAAAACACGGATATTGAGATAATTATTTATGCAATTTGTGATATTGAAAAACTTGGAGATGATTCAAAAAAAAACGCCGGATTAATTATTGAGGATGTTGATTATTCTATAAAGAAAAAACTAACAGACAAAGATTTCCGCCAGGGCGACATTATAATAGACGGCCTGTTGGGAACCGGCACAACAGGTTCTCTTAGAAAACCTTATGATAATTGGATATCAACCGTCAATTCGTCATTACTAACCGTTGTTTCTCTGGATATTCCGTCAGGATTAAACGCTGATGACGGACTTATTAAAGATGATTGTATAATGGCGGACATGACGGTTACTATGGCTTTACCCAAGCGCGGACTGGTAATTGGAAAAGGTAATGAATACTGTGGCTTGCTGCGTTGTGTGGATATTGGTGTTCCGCAGGAATATATTAATGAAACGGAAAGTGATTTTGAAGTATGTTTTGCCTGTGACGCCAAAAAATAATTATCTCGTATGCCG
>JABMPI010000570.1 GCA_013203755.1 Bacteroidota bacterium | reverse complement strand
TTGAGGCATACCTCGTCCGATGAGAACCGTTCAGTGAATTTTAAGAGCTCCTCTCCATTGAAAATATCCATATCTATCATTATTTCAAGCAAATATAATATTAATTAAGTAAACACCTCAAAAATATTTTTTTGAGTTTCTCGCATTTGTAGTTGATTTAAGAATTTGGTTTTAAACACACAAGATAAATATTTTTTCCCTGCCTTCGCAACGCGACATTAGCATGTACAGGTTCCCACGAAATTCCTAAAAAAAATCGGATTTTTAAAATACTAAGGTGAGAGTATGGGTTTAAGTCCCAGTCTTCATATTTCACTTTCGGGCATTTTATTATTCATTCAAAAGAACCAGAAGCAATACACAAATACCAAAACTTGTCCGCCTCCTGACAAATAATCCCCCATATAAAAAAACCCAAATACCAATCCCAATCAAAAAATTGAAAATTGGCTTTTGTATTTTATTTTAGATTTGATTTCTGAGATTTATAATTTCATAAAAGTCTGTTCTTAAACAGAAAAAGTAAGGCTGTAATTATCCATAAATTTAAATCGAAAAACCAAAATAATATCTACATTTGCAAATGTATGAACATTTGAACAAATATGAATATCAAGATTAATCATGCAAGCAAACTTCCTCTGCACTTTCAGGTTGAAGAGCTGTTACGAGAATTGATTGAGCAGCCAAATTATAAAAAAGGCGAGTTTCTTCCACCCGAAGTGGAATTAGCCAAACAACTTAGTGTTAGCAGAAATACAATCCGCCAGGCAACCAACAAGTTAGAATACGAGGGTTTAATTATTCGGAAAAAAGGTTACGGAACCAAAGTAGCCGAAAAAGCATTTACCACTCAGTTAGACAGTTGGCATTCGTTTACACAAGAGATGAATGAAAAAGGAATAGCATTTACCAACTATTTAATTACCGCCGAGTGGATTGAATGCGATGAGAAAACAGCAACTTTTTTTAACATCCCCTTAAAAACAAAAGTGGTAAAACTCTCCCGTTTACGCGGAGACGAAAATGGCCCATTTGTCTATTTCGAAAGCTACTTTCATCCTAGAATCGGAATATCAACCGACGAAAATTTTAATCTGCCACTTTACGAATTGCTTGAAAGTAGGTTTAACATTCAGGCAACCAGCTCGAAGGAAAAAATAAAAGCCAGGCTTGCCACTAAAATTACTGCCCGGCGACTAAAAATAAAACAAGGCGAGCCGGTATTAATTCGCGAGCGGTTTGTTAGCGATCCCGGCGAAAAACCAATCGAATATAACATTGGCTTTTACATCGCCGAAAAATTTACTTATTCAATTGAAATCAGAAGATAGTAGAACGGACAATCGCTTGGATTATAAATGAATTATTTCGCACAAATAAAGGGCAATAACAAAATTTAAACAGATGATAGATTTATCGATGGGAATCGACATTGGCGGAAGTCACATTACTTGCCAACTCTTAAACTTAACCACTACTCGTTTGGTAGAGGGTTCTAAAGTAAGAATGGAAGTTGATGGAAATGGATCCAAAATTTCTATCCTGAATAGCTGGGTTGAAGCCATTAAGAAAACAGCAATAAATTTAGATATTAAAAGCCTCGCAGGAATTGGTTTTGCCATGCCCGGTCCGTTTGACTATGAAAATGGAGTGGCCTGGTTTGATAAAAATGTTGCCAAATTTCACAATTTGCATGGCGTTGACATCAAATCTGAAATAATTCAACGGCTAAATTTACCCGCCGAATTCCCCGTCCGTTTTTTAAACGATGCCGCAAGTTTTGCCGTTGGAGAGTCGAGTGTAGAACCAGCCTCAAAATTTAATCGGATTATTGCATTAACACTTGGAACCGGATTTGGAACCACTTTTATAAAAAATGGCTTGCCTGTTGCCGGTATTCTTGGAATCCCGGACGACGGTTTTCTCTATCATATTCCCTTTCAAAAAGGAATTGCCGACGACTATTTTTCAACCCGCTGGTTTTTGAATGAATACGAAAACAAAACAGGCAATAAAATTAATGGCGTAAAAGAATTGGTAAAACAAGCTGAAAACAATACTGAATCGCTGGAATTATTTAAAACTTTTGGGAAAAACTTAGGTAATTTTCTTCTGCCGTGGATAAAAAATTTCGATGCCGATTGTATAATTTTAGGCGGAAACATTTCAAAAAGCATTCATCTTTTTGGAGCCGAAATGGAAAACCAATTGATTTCAAACGAGTTAAATATTTCAATCTGCCCCTCTGTTCTCGATGAAGATGCAGCATTAATTGGAAGTGCACGATTGTGTGACAACGAATATTATTCGAAATTAATTAATACAAAATAAACCTGATTATGGATACTAAAAAACTGTCTTATGCTTTTGTAACCCCAGTACTAATCTCATTTTTTGTAATGAGTTTTTGCGATTTGGTGGGAATTGGCGTCGACAATGCCAAAGCCGACTTTGAACTTAGTAATACATTGGCTCAATTTATACCAATGGCCGTGTTTGCCTGGTTTTTTATTTTGTCGGTTCCTGTGGGTATTATACAAGATAGAATTGGCAAAAGAAACATGCTAAATATTGGTATGCTTTTAACCGCACTGGGGCTAATACTTCCGTTTTTTGTTTACACTTTCCCCACTCTTCTTGCTGGTTTTGCACTGTTAGGAATCGGAAATACAATCATTCAGGTTTCAGCAAATCCGCTTCTTATTGATGTTGTTCCCTCAAACCGAACATCAAGTTTTTTAAGCTTTTCGCAATTTGTAAAAGCAATTGGTTCGATGGTTGCGCCGTACCTTGCAACATTTTTTGCAGTTCGTTTTGGCGATTGGAAAATAATTCTTTTAGTGTTTGGCGGAGTCTCCATATTGTCAACATTTTGGCTTCATTTTACTAAAATTGAAGAGACACAATCAAAAGAAAAGAAGGCAACAATTGGTTCGTGTTTAAAGTTGCTGGGAGTAGGCTATGTGGCAATAATGGTTTTGGGTATTTTCTTTTTAGTTGGAATTGATGTTGGAATTAATTCAACTTCAGGTCAGTTTTTAATGGAAAAATTAGGAATGGATGCTGAGCCTGCAATGCAGGGTCGCAGTCTCTATTTCTTTGGTAAAATGTTAGGAACATTTCTGGGGGCATTACTTTTAACCAAATTGTCATCAAAGAAATTTTTGATTGGTTCAGCCATCGCAACCTTAATAACCATTCTCGTTTTTATTGTATCACCAACTCCGCTAATTGCACTGGCACTTATGTTTTCTATTGGTTTGGCTTCATCAAATATATTCCCTTTAATATTCTCGTTAACGGTTAAAAAATATGCCGATCGTGCCAACGAAATTTCCGGGTTAATGATAATGGCAGTTTCGGGCGGTGCATTTATTCCACCAATTGTCGGAAAATTTACCGATTCAATTAGTATCACAGCCGGAATGTTGGTTTTTGCCGTTTGTGCGGTTTACTTGTTGTTTCTCTCTTTTTATTCATCACAAAAAAGCTAAACCCAATTTCTTATTTATTTGAAACTTTAATTTGATTTTAACGAATTAGTATAAATAACCAGACCAAAAAAACATCGGATATGAAAAACACATTAATCATTTTCCTTCTTCTTGCCCTTTTGAGTTGTAACACAAAACCCACTCAAAATAAAGAGCAAGACATAAAAACTAAATCAAAAGAATACTTTGAATTCACAAAAAAGAAAGCTCTGGAAATTGTAAAAACAGGATTTAACGCAGGCGACGGTTATGGCGAAGTATGGATTCGCGATTACAATACTTTTATCGAACTTTCATCAGAGGTTTTTGAAGCTGAAACGCTTAAAGAAAATCTGCTTGTATTTTTTAAGATG
The DNA here is from genome assembly GCA_013203755.1 of Bacteroidota bacterium. Lineage (GTDB taxonomy): Bacteria > Bacteroidota > Bacteroidia > Bacteroidales > Prolixibacteraceae > Draconibacterium. The sequence goes on along the minus strand of JABMPI010000570.1, from coordinate 13,884 downwards.
CAAGGCGACGATGGAAACATTATCGACGGTTTTATTCCAAGAGAAAAAGCCGTTTTATCTAAAATTGGCTATCAATACATTTTTTCTGATTTGGAACCACGTTACGGCGGCCATAAAAACACGGTTGAAACCGATCAGGAATCATCGTTAATTCAGGCAGTTTACAAATATGTGCAGGCAACCGGCGATAAAACAATTTTAAATGTATTGGTTGGAGAAAAAACCGTTGCCGAACGTTTGGAATGGGCCATGGATTTTCTGATGAACCACCGCTACAACGAGAAATATGGTTTAATTTGGGGAGCTACCACTTCCGACTGGGGCGATGTTCAACCCGAACACGACTGGGGAGTATATTTAACAGACGACACGCATTATGCACTTGACATTTACGACAATGCCATGTTTGTACTCGCACTGAATAACCTAATGGAAATACTGCCGCAAAGCAAAACAAAATGGCAGCCAATTAGAGATCGAATAGCAAAAAATGTAAGAACCCATCTTTGGGACGAACAGAACCAAAAATACATTCCACATATTTATTTAAATGGCTCGCCTTTTCCTGCAGATTTTAATGAAAACGAAATTTATTACCACGGAGGAACTGCCACGGCAATTGAAGCAGGCTTGCTAACCGATGAAGAAATTAAAAAATCGATCGATAAAATGGTTGCCAATGTACAAGCTTCCGGCGCTGGATCAATTGGGTTAACTATGTACCCACCCTACCCTGAAGGATTCTATAAAAACAAAGGAATGTATCCGTACGGTTATCAAAACGGTGGAGACTGGACCTGGTTTGGCGGCCGAATGATTCAGCAACTTATTAAATATGGTTTTGTAGAAGAGGCTTACCAAACCATGTTGCCAATGGTAAAACGAGTAAAAGACAATGATGGTTTTTTTGAATGGTACACTGTTGACAACCAACCTAAAGGTTCAGGAACTTTCCGTGGTTCGGCGGGCGTTTTGTACAAAGCTATTTTAATGTTTGAAGAATTGGAAGAAGCAAATAGATAATTGGTGACCATAATTTAGCTTAACACAAAAAAATACTAGTGTTTAAAAACGAGTATAAGAAACAGATATCAAGGAAATGAAACAGATGGAAATAAGAATATTCATCCTGGTAATTTGCTTCATTATTGGAGTTGCAAATGTAACGTATGCAAAAGACCAGTGCAAAAAGGAGCGGAATGGGGTGATAGCAGATACGAATAGACCGGAGAGAACAAAGGAGAAACATAAAAATAGTGTAGCTTCTTTTATCGATACATGGGATTTTAGAACGGATTATTTTAAAATCAAACTAAATGGCAAGGGTTTTATAACTAGCATGCAAAACATTACCGGAATGCCAACCCGGGAGTTTAGCCCAACAAACAAGCCTTCTCCTTTAATGTGCCTTTACGACAGTAAAAATAGTATCTATTATGAACCGCTTGATGCCAGGTATGATAAAGCCAAAAAAGTTATTACGCTTAATTATAAGAATGGTTCAGTTGCAAAAATTGGGATTACTTCCCAAGAAAAATATTTAAAACTTACCCTGCAATCCTTGTCTCCACGCAATGACATTGATGATATTCAATGGGGTTCATATTATACCAATATTACCAATCTTTTTGGTGAGGTTATCGGTGTTGCCAGAGATACAAGCGAAGCAGTTAATTATGCCATAGGAGTTTTGGCTTTAAACGATATCACTACAGGAGGGACATCAGATACAGAAGGCGATGCTGCTCCTTTTCAATATATTATTCACAGTCCCGACGCCAATCGTTTCCCTTTGCCCGACAACTTACACGAAGGGCAATTGTTTCCAATTGGGGGAGATGGTATCAGCGATGTGGCTTTTTATTCGCATGATGAGGCATATTTCAGAATACTTTATGGAAAATCAGCTTTTATAGATAGCATAGGTCAGGCCTATATCACTTATCATGCATCGGATAGAACCAAAGAGAGGAATATTCAATTTTCACTTATTCCTTTCTTAGAAACAAATAAGCCCAATCATCAGGAAGTTCAGGCATTGCCAGGAGTTGATTATATTGGTTCATCCATTGCTTTATGGGGAAGTCCGGACAGTACCGCACTTTTGGATGTGATTCAGGATATTGTCATATCCGAGGGATTACCTCATCCAACCATTAATGGCAAATGGGTAAAAGATCCGGCACGCTATGTCCCGGATGTCTCTACCTCAGGAGCTCTGTATGATAGCACCATTGCCTATACTTCGCGCTTAGGATTTAAAGCCGTACATGCCAATGATTTACCAATGTACAAGCCAAACAGGGGAGATGAAGGATATATAGATGGAAAAGATTTTGAAGTAAAACCATTCAAATTTACATCAGGAAATAAATCCCATAAGGAGTTTACCGATAATTCTAATCCTTTGGGAATCTTCATGGGAAGACATACTATCAATACTTCTTTGGCTCCGGGAACAAAAGATGTTTGCCCGATTCCTAACGATAGTTTGTGTTATCAGCAAAAAAGAACTCTTATTCGTGATATCTCAGTGACTGATACCATTATTGAAGTAAATGATCCTACTTATCTTGATGAAATTGGCAGTTGGGAAGGTCATTGCCCAAGTTTAAATATGATAAAAATAGGTGATGAACTGATTCATTACTTAGGTGTTTCTGAAAAATCTCCATATGTACTTCAAAATGTAACCCGAGGCTATTGGAATACTAAGGCTGATAAACATCAAAAGGGCGATCCAATTTACAAGTTGCAGGTGACAATTGTTTATGGCTACCAGGGACTTATTCCAAATATTTATCTGCAAGATAAAATAGCAGAATATTATGCTGATGTCAGCTATATAAACGGGATGTATTTTATGGATCTGGACGGTCAGGAATTTTTATTTAATCAGGGGCATGGATATTACTCTGTAAAACGCTATTTCCGTAAAATGTTTAACCGTGCTGCATTGCATGAAATACCCTACTTACGAATTACAGGAGCCACGCTTTCAGAAGGTTCATGGCATTACCAAAGTGTTTGGAATGTTGGTGGTGGAAAAAATATGTATGATATAGAAGCACGTAAGTGGGGAACCACTACCAGTGAAGGGAAAGACCTCAGAGATGTAGCTTATTCTAACTATTTCCCGGCAACCTTCGGTATTAATTTTGGGATTAATGCTAATTCTACCGTAGAAGATTTTGAGCATGTGCAAGCAATATCAATTGGTGTTGGCGCAACCTATATGTTATTGCTTAACCAAAAAGATGTGGAAAGCTGTCCACAAAAAGCTGGCATATTTAAAGCCATTCGCACATGGGAAGATGCACGCGCTGCCAACGCCTTCCCACGTAATGTAAAAAAATTACTGGCTAATCCAGCAAAAGATTGGATGCTGGAAGAATTGGACAATGACACATGGATCTTATATCAAAAGATTAACAGTATAAAAACGAATCCTATAATCTTGAAGAGAGCGAAGGGATATTAAACGATGAGAATTACTAAAAAAATAATTACCAAACTGCTTCTTTTAAGCTTTGCATTTGTTATCAGTTTACAATGCGTGGCACAAGGGAAATCAAGTTTAATTTCCAAGCTCAAAAATGGAGAAAAGGTGAAAATCGCTGCCCTGGGAACTAGTCTCACTGAAGGTAAATGGCCTTGGTTTGATGTAATGAAAGAGTGGCTTGATCAGGATTATCCTGGCTTGGTCGAATATCATAATGAAGGAGTGGGAGCTTCTGCATCTTCTTACCCTCCCGGGAAATCCGGGCTCGACAAGGTGAAAGTCATAGCAGCAACTTCTCCTGATGTGGTTTTTATTGAGTTTGCTGTAAATGATGCTTACGAAGCATATAATATCTCGGTTGCCGAGAGTCGTGCAAATTTGGAAAGTATGATCAATACTTTGAAGGAGCGTAACCCAGATGTTGAAATCATTTTGCAGACGATGAATGTCGTGATTGACATGCCAGAACTGAATATGACTGAATCTACCAAAAGAGCTGATCTACTGCAATATTTGGGAATGTACCGTGAGGTCGCCAAAGAAAACAGGCTTTTATTGATCGATCATTATCCTAACTGGCATAAGTTTTTGAAGGAGGAGGGGCGTGACGCATACGTCAAAGTAGTTACCGATGGTATTCATCCCAATTTGGATGGGTATAGAAAAATCCTATTACCCAAATTAAAAGAGGTTTTATTGTGTTCGCAGCATAAATGGCTACCTGCAGAAGTTCATTCATCATCAATATCTCCTGAGGTGGATGATTTTTTGAATACCTTGAGCGGACAAATTCGCTTACTTCATTGCCAATATGAAGGATCAAAACTTGCAACTAAAACCTCTTTTTCGGAGAAGGAACTTAGCATTAATGGCTCTAAGTGGAGTTGTAAAGTGAATGCGATTTCGGTTAAAGAAGATAAGCAAGCCCTGGATTTAGATATCTCATTCAGATTGGATAAGGGGATGGACAATTCAGTCGGTGTTGCCGTGGCATTTGATTTTGAAGATTGGAGTGCTGAGAATTACGTGCTGCTTCCAGCTTCGGTGTATAACGGAAACCGGTGCGAATTGGTTGACCGGGGATACAATGCTGGTTTGGATCGAAAGTATCTGTATCAGAAAAATATTCCTCTGATGTCGGTACCTATTCCACAACTTTCACCGAAACAGGATGCTGTCTCAAGGCTCGAAGTGAACGCCGGCAATATGGCAACACCCGCCATGTGTTTCTTTAGTAAAAAGGCAAAGCGCGGATTTATAGTGTTGACAGAACAGAAAACACAATTTGCTGACAATGCTTTTAGTGTAGAAGAAAGTGCCGACCGTAAAACTGCCAGTTTTGTGGTTAGTGCTCCGGGAGTAAGGGAGAGAAAACCTGAATTTGTTGGTTTCTCCGAAAGTTCAGATTGTGGTGCGGAATTAGAAGCAGGGGATCAGATTAATCTGAAACTACGCATCTACTCTTTTAAAGCAACTAATATTCCTGCATTATTAAATAAATTTATGGAAGTGCGGAAATGCGTTACCGGCTCAAACAATCCTCGCAACCTGGTTCCTTTCAGCCAGATAAAACACTGGATGACCGAGCGCATAGATAGCAGGTGGTATGAGGGCGATGATTTTCAATTTTATTATCCCGAAAATGCCAACTGGATTTCGTTTGGCTGGATTGGAGGTTTGATAAACACTTTTCCTATGCTGGCACTGGATGATGAGTTACACTTTGAAAGGGTAGTAAAAACATTCGACTTTGCCATTCCAAGAGGACAAGGAGTATCCGGCTATTTTTACGGTGCGCTTAACTACGATGGCAAGTGCTTTTCCAGGGAAGGTTATCCGGAATTTCCGGAAATTGTACTTACCCGAAAAAATGGGGATGTACTTTTCTGGATGTTAAAGCAGTTTATGCTACTCAAAGCCCAAGGGAATGCCAACAATATAAATCCTGGCTGGGAAAAAAATATACAGCGCTTAGCAGATGCCTTTGTTGCTACCTGGAAAAGACACGGACAATGGGGAAGAATGCTGAATAACCAAACCGGAGAAGTAGCTGAATACAATACTTCAGGAGGTGTAATTGCTATTGGAGGATTGGCACTTGCTGCTAATTATTATGGCAAGCCCGAATACTTGAAAATTGCCAAAGAAGCAGCCGGATTTTATTACCAGCGCGACTTTATGAAACAAGGAATGACCACTGGAGGCTGTGCAGATATATTGCAAAATGCAGACTCAGAAACTGCCGCAAGTTTTATGACCGCCCTGATGGCGTTGTATGAGGTAACCGAAGAGAAAGAGTGGCTGGAGAAATCAAAAAATCTTGCTAATTTATGTGCAACCTGGACAACCTCATATGATTACGAATTGCCATTGGAAACTGAGTTGGGAAGACTTGGGGCAAAATTGGCAGGTATATACTGGGCAAGCACACAGAATAAACACGGGGCTCCAGGTATTTGCACCAGTTCCGGAGATCCGCTATTTAAGATTTATCGTGCAACTGGGAATGAGCTTTATGCTGATTTAATGAATGATATTGTTCATGCCCATGGTGAAAGTATTCGTCCGGGTGGATACACAAATGAGCGACTAACCTATTGCGATGCAGAGCAACAGAGTGTTGGCAACAGAGGCAATCATGTAACAGGCTGGAATGAGCTGAACGGTTTTCTAATGGCATTGGAAATTCCCGGAATATACTTACAAACGGATAGTGATTGCTTTTATGTCTTTGACCATGTGGAAGCTGAAATTGTTAAACGTGATGAAGAAGGGATTACTTTAAAATTATTCAATCCTACAAAATATAATGCGGCGATTGCCATTGTAGCAGAATCATCTAAACAAGCCCAATCACCACTAGGTTATACTGCTTTTATTGATTGGCCCAAAGTGAAGGTTGAAGCCGGAGATAACATTCATGTTTATATTGATTCAAAAGGAGTCGTTAAAAAACTGTAACATATGAGTATTAGTAAACGAATTGTAACCATTGTTTTTTTGACAAGTATCTTTTTAGTTTTTATTGTTTTTGCAGTTAGTAAAAAGGAATTGAAAAAACCCAATATTGTTTTCATCATGTCTGATGACCATGCTTTTCAAGCAATAAGTGCGTATAACGAAAAACTAATTCAAACACCAAATATTGATGAGATTGCAAATCAGGGGATTATTTATAACAAAGCATTTGTGACCAATTCTATTTGTGCTCCAAGTAGGGCTGTAATTCTTACCGGCAAATTTTCACATTTAAACGGTGTAAAAGGCAATAGTGAAGTTTTTGATGGAAGCCAGCAAACATTGCCAAAAATTCTGCAAAATAACGGCTATCAAACTGCAATTGTTGGGAAGTGGCATTTAAAAAGTAATCCAACCGGATTCGACTACTGGAATGTATTGCCGGGGCAGGGAGATTATTACAATCCCGACTTTATAAAACAAGGAAAAGATACGATTTACAAAGGTTATGTAACGGAGATTATCACCGACCTTTCGGTTAATTGGTTGAAAAACAGAAATAAAAACAAACCTTTCTTTTTAATGATGCACCACAAAGCACCACACCGAAGCTGGATGCCCGCCATTAAAAACCTGGGGCTATTTGATGAAAAAGAATTTCCGCTTCCTGAAAATTTCTATGATGATTATGACGGACGCGAAGCACTTAAAACGCAGATGCTTACAGTAAAAGACCACATGGATATTCGAATGGATTTTAAAGTTCCATGCAACGAATGCGATACAGGTAGTGTAAATTTTTGGGCACCGGGTGAATATTGGCGAAGACTTGATCGTTTGTCGCCTGAAGAGTGCCAGGTTTGGGAAGATTCATATAAAAAAGAGGAGACCGAGTTTTTTCAGGTGAAGGACGATGAAGCAAAATACGATCAGTGGAAATTCCGACGGTACATGGAAGATTACCTGCGTTGCATTGCATCGGTTGATGAAAGTGTTGGGCAGGTATTAAATTTCCTGAAAGAGAACGGGCTCGATGAAAATACCATTGTGGTTTATACCTCAGATCAGGGATTTTATTTGGGTGAACACCGTTTATTCGACAAACGATTTATGTACGAAGAAGCGATGCGAACCCCGCTTATGATTAAATACCCAAAGGAAATAAAGAAGGAAACCCATTCAGATCTGCTGGTTCAAAACCTGGATATTTCCCCCACATTACTAGACATGGCTCAAGTAGAAATTCCGGCAGATATGCAAGGTAATTCATTACGAAAAACCTGGAATAAAAATCCTTCAGAGTGGAGAGACGCCATTTATTATCATTTCTACGAAAAAGGATGGGGCGTTTCCAGACACTATGGGATTAGAACCAACCGATATAAATTAATCCACTTTTACGACGACGTTGATTTCTGGGAATTGTACGATTTAAAAGAAGATCCGTCAGAAATGAATAATGTTTATGATGAAGTTTCTAATGAAAAAATAATTGCACAATTGAAGACGAAATTAGCAAAACTTCAGCTTCAATATAACGATGCAGATTTTGAAAAGAATTAAGTTCCTAATAATCCATAGCTTATAAATAGCATGAAAAAATTAATTGAAAGTAAGGTTTTACTCGCGTTTTTCTTCCTTTTACTGAATTTCAATGTTTTGGCCGGCCCAGGCAACATTGCTTCATTGGCAAAGGTCAGTGCCTCAGCCGAATTAAACAGCGACTATTCTGCTAACAAGGTCATCGACGGGCTCATTCGAATTTCGGATATTGGCGAATGGGCTTCCAACAGCAAAGTGAATTTTTGGGGAGGTGTCAACTATCCCTGGATTCAACTGAATTGGGACGAAAGTCAGCTAATTGATAAAGTGGTTTTTTACGACCGTGTCAGCCTGGATTCTCATTTGGCAGGCGGAACCCTTCAGTTTAGCGATGGCACCGAATTAAGCGTTAATTTAATTGCCAACGATGGTCGGGCTTGTGTAGTTAAGTTCCCGGCAAAGAAAGTTGAATGGATTCGCTTTTTGGTAACCGACGGCATTGGCGACAATTTAGGTTTGTCCGAAATTGAAGTTTTTCCATCCACAGCGGGTGAGCTTGATCCGGTTTCAATGGTCGATCCTTATATTGAGACAACCCGCGGCCGCTACTTCTTTTTTGTAACAGGCAGTCGCCCTTTCGGAATGATTAGCTCTGCCCCAATGACCCGAAATAAAAACCAAATGGGCGGTGGCTACAATTACAACAGCACAGAAATTCTCAGTTTTCCTCAGGTACACGGCTGGATGCTTTCGGGTGTTGAATTGATGCCAACAACTGGATTAATCAATACATCGCTTTGGCACGATGGCTGGAAATCGGAATTTTCTCACAATAGCGAAATTGTTCAGCCGGGTTACCACCGTGTTTTTCTTGATAAATATAAAACCTGGGTAGAGCAAACCTGTACCGATCGGGTGAGCTTTTATCGCATGAGATACACCGAAGATGCTGCCGCAAACGTATTAGTAAATCTTGGTGGTTATGTTTCTACAAGTTCAATGACCGGGGCAAACGTGAAAAAAGTGAGCAACACCGAATTTGAAGGTTCGTTTAATTCTGTTGGCAGGTTGTGGGGTGGCGCAACTAGTATAAAATTCTTTTTTGTTGTTCGTTTTGATAAACCCATGAAAAGATTGGATAGTTGGGAAGGTGAGTTAAAGCAGGCTAATATTGAAGGGCTCGAGGCGGAAAATAAAAGCACACCGCGAAGGCCAACCGGCTGGAGTTACCACGATGCTCCCACTGCCGGAGTTGCTGCCAATTATCAGGTAAAAGCAGGCGAAACATTAAAAGTTAAAATTGCCATTTCGTATACAAGTATTGAAAATGCACGATTGAATATGGATGCTGAATGCAACCATTGGGATTTTGATAAAGTGAGAGCAGATGCTCGGTCAGAATGGAATTCGTGGATGGGCAGGATCGAAGTAAAAGGTGGAACACAAAATCAGCAGGTTAAGTTTTACACCGACCTTTGGCACACGCTTCTGGGCAGACATAAATTGAATGATTTTAGTGCCGATTACCCGGATTATACTTCGGGAGAACGAAATGGCAGCCACACCATTGCTGAACTAAAAGTTAGAACTCTTCCTAAAGATGCGAATGGGAAAGCTCAATTCAATATGTACAATTCCGATGCTTTCTGGCTTACCCAATGGAATCTAAATACTTTATGGGGATTGGCATGGCCTGAACTGCTCGATGATTTTTCGGCATCCCTGGTGCAATATGCCAACAATGGAAAACTGCTGCCACGTGGTCCGTGTGCAGGTGGGTATTCCTACATTATGACGGGCTGCCCGGCAACCAATTTAATTGTAAGTGCTTATATGAAAGGCTTACTTAGAAAAGTAGACCATAATCATGCATTTAATGTTATGAAACAAAACCATCAACCCGGAGGAATGATGGGTGGAAAAAAAATTGATTTCTATGTAAAAAACGGATGGAAACCTGGCAATGCCGGTGAAACGCTGGAATGGGCATTTCAAGATTGGTCATTGTCGCAAATGGCTTTTAAACTTGGCAAGAAAAGAGATGCTAAATACTTTTTGAAAAGATCCACCGGTTGGAAAAATTTGTATCATCCTGAGGAGGGATTAATCTTCCCCAAAAAGGAAGATGGAAGTTGGCTGCACACCAATTCATTAAGTGGGCAGGGTTGGATTGAAGCCAATGCCTGGCAGGGAACCTGGTCGGTTTCTCATGACATTGCAGGATTGGCTGAATTGATGGGGGCAATAATGTTTTAAGTGACAAATTAAATTTTGCATTTGAAAGTGCCGAATCTACCGACTTTGTTTTTGGTTACGGTGGTGGATATGTTAGTTATGCCAACCAACCGGGATGTTCAAATGCCCATGTATTTAACTATGCGCAAAAACCCTGGCTCTCTCAATACTGGGTGAGAAAAGTGAATGAGCAAGCCTACGGTGGAACCACTCCCGATAAAGGTTATGGCGGTCATGACGAAGATCAGGGACAAATGGGTGGTGTGAGTGCGCTAATGTCTATGGGACTTTTTAGTTTAAAAGGAACCACAGATATAAATCCTATTTACGAAATTACAAGTCCGGTGTTTAACGAAGTGAAAATCAAACTTGACTCTAATTACTATTCAGGAAAAACCTTTACCATAAAAACAAATAATAATTCTGTAGAAAATTGCTACATCCAAAGGGCTGAACTTAATGGGAAACCATTAAATAATTTTTGGTTTACACACGAAGAATTTGCCAAAGGTGGAGAATTAGAATTGTGGTTAGGTTCGAAACCAAATAAAAATTGGGGAATAGGAAGAGAATAATCTTCCGACTAAGATTGGTTCTGAAAGTATTGTCAAAGTATGTTAGAGAAAAAATCAAATAATAGTGAAATCAAATGAAGAAAATTGTCATATTATTTATCATATCAGTATTCGCTAATTACAGCTTTGCTCAAAAGCAGCAAGTAACCGATGTTTGGGTAGTTTTTAAAACACATTTTGATTTAGGATTTACCGATTTGCCGGAGAATGTTTTTAACCGTTATCGGGTTGAAATGATGGAGAAATCGTTAGATGTGATTGAGAAAAATGCACAGCAATCGCCCGAAAAACGTTTTTCATGGACGGTGGCAGGCTGGCCATTACAAGCCCAGATACTTGGCCCCTTGCAAACTCTTGATCGAAAATCAAGAATAGAAAAAGCAATAAAAGAAGGTTCTTTGGTAGTTCACGGGCTCCCTTTTACAACGCATACCGAATCGCTCGATTACGAAGATCTGGTGCGTGGATTAGGATACTCATCTGCCGTTAACCGTACTTACGGACTTCCAATGACTATCAGTGCAAAAATGACTGATGTCCCAAGTCATTCATGGGTTTTGCCTACTTTGTTAAATCATGCAGGCATTAAGTTCTTGCAGTTGGGCTGTAATCCGGCTAGTCAGTATCCACGTTTCCCTGAATTGTTTTGGTGGGAAGGTCCCGATGGTTCAAAAATACTTTGTCATTATACTGCCTTGTATGGATCCGATATAAAACCAACTGAAAACTGGCCCTATAAAAATTATTTGGCGATGCAAATGACGGGTGACAATCATGGCCCACCATCTGAGCAAGATATTGATAAACTATTGGCTTATGCAGAAAAAGAAATGCCCGGAATAAAAGTTCATTTCGGAACCCTCGATGATTTTGCAAAAGCCATTATTGCTGAGAATCCCGACTTGCCTACCGTCAAAGGTGATACACCAGATACATGGATACATGGATTAATGTCAAATCCTCAGGAATCGAAGATGGCCCGAAATATTCGTCCTTTGGAACCGGCTTTGGATGCCTTGAATACTCAAATGAGAATATGGGGGATTCAAACTCAACCTTTAACTGAAACCCTTGCGAAGGCTTATGAACAGAGTCTTCTGTATGGCGAACATACCTGGGGAATGAATGCCGAATATGGTCCGCGATACAGCTATGACAATGATTGGAAGCAATGGTTGTCAGATGCTAAAGCTGAGCCCGTACCTGCTGATGGCGATTACTCAAAGTTACCAAATAGCGATGCTCACGACACAAAAACGGGAAGTAAAACCAAGTGGTTAAAATCGTACGATGCTCATCGTCAATATATTCATAATGCAAGTGATATTGTAACCAGAGAACTGGATGTGCGGTTAAAAATACTGGCAAAATCGGTTAGTGTTACCGGAAAGCGTTTTGTAGTTTATAATCCGCTGCCCTGGAAACGTTCCGGAATAGTGGAAGTACCTTGGGAGAAAGGGAGATCCCTTTTTGTCAAAGATGTTCCGGCTGGTGGTTATGTTACCGTTTCTGAGAAAGACCTGAAAAATGAACCCATTTCGTCTGATGAAAATACAATACTTACTACTCCATATTTTACTGCTGTTTTCGATTTAAAGAGAGGTGGAATTTCTTCTTTAAGAGAAACTAAAAGCAACCGCGAAATGGTTGATCAATCTTCTGTTTATGTAATGGGACAGTTTTTACACGAACGTTTTAGTTCAAACGAAGTTGATAAATGGTTCAATTCCTATAGCCGAATTAAGGGAGGTTGGGGATTAAACGATTTGGGAAAACCGGGGATGCCGAAAGCTGACAAAGTTCCTTATTTGGCATTTACTCCTGAAAACTGGAAATTATCAGTATCTCATACCGATGTTGCTGATATGGCGGTTTTGTCAGCCATAGAAACACAAAGCTTTGCCAAAAATTATACGATAGTTTTTACCTTCCCTCGCGACGAAGCTTATGTTGATGTAGAATGGAAAGTGGATACCAAAACTCCTGAAAAACATCCCGAAGGAGGCTGGTTGTGTTTCCCCTTTGCCGTTGATAAGCCAACATTCACCATTGGACGATTGGGAGGGCCAATAAATCCTGCTACGGATATCATCCCAGGGACTAACAGAAATTTGATGGCAGTTAATACGGGTGTGGCAATCACACAATGCGATAACACAGGCGTGGCATTGTCGCCAATGGATTCACCTCTGCTGAGTTTCGGAGAACCCGGTTTATGGAAGTTTTCGATGGATTATGTTCCAACTACTCCTGCTGTCTTTGTAAACCTTTACAACAACATGTGGAATACCAATTTCCCACTTTGGCAGGAAGGATCGTGGACGGAACGAGTTCGTATCTGGTCGAAACCTGAAAAGGAGCAAACTGTTGCTAATCTGACTAAAAACTCATGGGAAACCCGATTGCCTTTATTGGTTGGATTTGCAGATGGTGATGCCGGAAAGTTGAAAAGTAAAAACCAGGGATTGACACTTTCCCGTGAAGGAATTTTGGTAACCGCCTTTGGCAAAAATCCAGATGGCGACGGTACTATTCTGCGCGTGTGGGAACAAGCCGGCAATTCGGGAAAATGTACTGTGAAATTACCGGAAGGAATGAGCGTTCCGTCTGTTCAGCCTGTAAACCTGCGTGGCGAAAAACAAGGTAATCCGATTAAAGTGAAAAACGGTGAATTTTCTTTTGAATTGAAAGGATATGCTCCGGCATCTTTTTTAATGGAGTTATAGAAAAACTAATAATAATTTAAAATACAATACAACGAAAATGGAGAAGTATATGGCGCTACATCACATTACGGAATCAGAACTAAAAAGTACAAACTGATGCATTTTTACGATGAGCTTGATTTCTGGGAATTGTACAATTTGGAGAACGACCCGTCGGAAATGAGGAACCTCTATTCCGATCCGGATTGTCAAAAAATTGTATTGGAATTACAAGCCCAATTTCCGATTTAATAACAAGATACAAAGACAATTTAATAAACTAAATAGGTTTTACTATGCGAACAAAATTCAGACTGACCCGCTATTTTTTCTTTTTGCTAAGCCTTCTAATTATGGGAAATAATAC
>JABMPI010000569.1 GCA_013203755.1 Bacteroidota bacterium | reverse complement strand
TGATTATCATATCTTTTCTAACTCAGCAGAAAAAAAAGGGTACTCGGGAACAGCAATTCTTTCAAAAATGAAACCCCTTTCGGTTTCGCGCGACATTGGCATTGCAGAACACGATACACAAGGTCGTGTGTTATGCCTGGAGTACGAATCTTCTTTCCTGATAAATGTTTATGTTCCAAATTCGGGGAGCGAACTTAAACGGCTTGAATACCGCCAAACCTGGGATTTGGCGTTTTTAAATTATTTGAAGGATTTAGAAAAACAGAAACCCGTAGTTGTTTGCGGCGATTTTAATGTGGCACATAAAGCAATTGATTTGGCCCGGCCAAAACCAAATTACAATAAATCTGCCGGATTTATGCAGGAAGAGATTGACGGAATGGATCGTTACACGCAGGAAGGATTGGTGGATACTTTCCGGCATTTTTACCCTGAAGAAACAGATAAATATACGTGGTGGAGTTATCGAGCCGGAGCAAGAGGCAAGAATGTAGGCTGGAGAATCGATTATTTTTTGGTTAGCGAAGCTTATATTTCATCAATTAATAAAGCTTTTATTTTGAATGATGTGTTAGGATCCGACCATTGTCCGGTGGGAATTGAGTTGAAATAATCGAATTTTATCATTCATTATTCTACGAAAGACTAATTTTGCGGCGAATTAAAGAAGATCAAATTGAATTTCAATCCATATAAAACAGATTTGCCCATTGTCGAAGTTTTCGACGAGGTTAAAATGCATTTAAAAACAAGTAATACACTTATTGTTAATGCTCCTCCGGGAGCAGGGAAGAGTACTTTGTTACCTTTGGTTTTGCTGAATGAAAACTGGTTAAAAGGGCAAAAAATAATCATGCTCGAGCCTCGCCGCCTGGCAGCGCGTACCATTGCCACCAGACTCGCCGAACTTTTGGGAGAAAAAGTTGGTCACCGTGTAGGCTACCGCATTCGTTTTGACACTTGTATTGGAAAAAATACGCAACTGGAAGTGGTTACCGAAGGTATTCTAACACGAATGTTGCAAAGTGATAATGCATTGGAAGGGGTCGGTTTATTGATTTTTGATGAATTTCATGAACGAAGCCTTTTCGCAGATGTAGCCCTTGCACTATCCAGTGAAGCTCAGCAAGTATTGCGCCCCGATTTACGTTTGATGATTATGTCGGCCACTCTGGACATGCCAAAACTGACAAGCATTTTAAATGCACCATCGGTAATAAGCAAAGGCCGCCAGTACCCTGTGGAAATTATTTACGAAAGGGAAACTGATAAATATATGTTGCCTGAATTAACCGCTGGAGTTGTAACCAAAACGCTTAAAGAACAAGAAGGCGACATTCTGGTTTTTCTTCCCGGAGAGGCAGAAATAAAAGCATGCGAGTTGCTTTTAAGAAAAGGACATAAACAGATTGCAATACATCCATTATACGGGCAATTACCACCGGCTAAACAATTTGCGGCTCTTATACCCAACCGCGAAGGCAGACGTAAAATCATATTGGCAACTTCAATTGCAGAAACCAGTTTGACAATCGAAGGAGTTAAAGTGGTCGTAGATTGTGGATTTAGCCGTACTCTCCTTTTTAATCCCAATACGGGATTATCAAAACTAGAAACCATAGAAATAACTAATGATTCTGCAGATCAAAGAGCTGGACGGGCCGGAAGACTTGGCCCCGGTATTTGTTACCGCATGTGGAGTAAAGCCACACACCATAGGTTACAGAAACACCGTACTCCGGAAATAGAAGAAGCTGATCTAGCTTCATTGGTATTGGAAATGGCTCGTTGGGGCGTAGATGATATAAATAGTCTTACCTGGCTTACTCCACCTCCCAAAGGGCACGTTGCTCAGGCTAAAGAATTGTTACATCAGTTGGAGGCTTTGGAGGATTATAAGATTACTGAACACGGAAAGGATATTCATAAACTCCCTTGTCATCCGCGACTGGCGCACATGCTGCTAATGGCAAAGGAAGAAAACTTAACAGCTCTTGCCTGTGATTTGGCTGCCATTTTGGACGAGCGAGATCCTTTAGACAAAGAATCTGGTATCGATATTAATTTAAGAGTTGAGGCGCTGCGCCGCTTTCGTTCGGGTAGCCTGAAAAACAAAAAATTGATGCGAATTGCCAAAACAGCAAAACAATATCGTAGCATATTATCTGTGAACGAAGAAAATACAGCGATTGATCCTTTTGAAACAGGGCTTTTGCTTGCATTTGCATATTCCGAAAGAATCGCTCACGCAGTGCCGGGAAATAATGCACAATTTAAACTGGCAAATGGTAGTTTGGCGGCTGCTGGTCATAAAGACGACTTGGCACATGAATCGTGGTTGGCAATTGCCAGTTTAAATGCCCGCGACGGAGTGGGAAAAATATTTCTGGCATCGCCAATTAATCCTCAAGATTTGGCTCCAATGGTTAAGTCTATTAACACAATTAGTTGGGATACAAAACGTGGTGGTTTTAAAGCTCAAATCGAATTACGAATTGGCAATATTCTCCTTCAAAGTAAACCATGGAATAATTTTGATGAATCGTTAAAAGTAAAAGCCATTTCGGATGCCATAAAAAAAGAAGGTGGCTGGCTACTTGATTTTAATGAAGAAGTTGAACAATGGCAAAGCCGTGTAAATAGTCTACGTTTGTGGGATTCGGCACATAATTGGCCAAATGTAAGTACAGCAAATTTGTTGGCTACCAATTCAAAATGGCTGACTCCCTATCTTGGCAACATTAGAAAACCAGAGGATATAAAAAAAATTAATTTGAAAACGGTTCTTCAGCACCACTTGGATTACGAATTGCAAAACCTTTTAGATCAATTAGCTCCACAAAAAATAGAAGTGCCAAGTGGTTCAACAATAAAACTGAATTACCAGCCTAATGGAGAAGCCCCAATTTTAGCCGTTCGACTACAAGAAATTTTTGGTCTTTTAGAAACACCAAAGGTAAATAATGAACAAATTAAAGTATTAGTGCATTTGCTTTCGCCTGGTTTTAAACCTGTTCAAATTACCAACGACCTAAATAGTTTTTGGAATAACGCCTATTTTGAAGTTAAAAAAGAATTAAAAGCACGCTACCCAAAACACTACTGGCCCGAAAATCCTCTTGAGGCAGAACCTTTACGCGGGGTAAAACCTAAAAAATAAACCACTATGGACTGAAAGTACCATAGTTTTCCTCCAGACTGAAAGTCTCTAGTTATTCAATGATGAAATTTGAATCATCTTTGTCTGTTGGTTTTCGATGATGTTCCAAATAGTCATTCACCATCTCATCTGTGATATTTCCTGTAC
>JABMPI010000056.1 GCA_013203755.1 Bacteroidota bacterium | reverse complement strand
AAATAATTTTGAAATGCCGATTTATAGCATCGATCGCGAGAATAATTCAGGCATTCCCGCGTTGGCTATTCAGTTTAAAGAGGAGATTAAAAAAGCGAATGGTATAATTATCTCATTTGCGGAACACAACGGAGCTTATTCAGTTGCATTCAAAAATGTTCTCGATTGGGTATCGCGCATTCATCCAAATGTTTGGGGAGATAAACCAATGTTTTTAATGGCAACTTCACCGGGAGGTAATGGAGGAAAATCTGTTTTAGAAATTGCTGCAAATCGTGTTAAACGAGGAAACAGTAATACGATTACTACATTTTCGTTGCCATCTTTTGGGCATAATTTTTCTGAACACGAAGGAATTACAGATACAGAGTTGAAGAAGGAGTTTGTGAGCCAGTTGAGTAATTTTAAAAAGCACTTTAATAAATAGCCCAAATTTATAATCAGTTACACTTTTTGAGGAAGGACTAAAAAAGTCCGATTTCGAATAATTTTAGATCTCCTTTCCCTCATATTCAAAATAATAAATTACAGCAATGGATTAAGAACTAAGTTTTAGATTTTTTTTTGATGCTTGATTTTACAATTGCCTTTTAAGTGAAAAATTTGAATTTTAGCTATCTTCGCAGCATAATGACAAACTTTAAATTTACAATTATTGTTCCTGTTTATAACGAAGAGGATAATTTGATCAGAGTTGAAAAAGAGCTTTTAGCATATACTAAAATAGCCTCAAAAAAAACAAAAATTCTATTTGTTAACGATGGTTCGTTAGATAAAAGTCAGGAATTTATTGAAAATATTTGTAATGGAAACGAGGTTTTTACTTACATCAGTTTTAAAGAAAACAGGGGATTAAGTGCAGCAATAAAAGCAGGTTTTGATTGTGTTGATACGGAATTGGTTGGATACATTGATTCTGATTTACAAACAGCACCTTCAGATTTTAATCTATTACTAGAACATATTAAAGAGTTCGATTTAGTAACCGGCGTTAGAGCGAACAGGAAAGATTCGTTTGTAAAAAATATGTCTTCGACCGTTGCCAACGGTATTAGAAGAGCATTTACTCACGATGGTATGGACGATACCGGTTGTCCGCTAAAAGTAATTAAAAGTAGTTTTGCAAAACAAATTCCCATGTTCAACGGCTTGCATCGTTTTTTACCCGCAATGATTTTACTTCAAAATGGCAAGATAAAGCAAATTCCTGTTCAACATTTTCCTCGTATTGCAGGCGAAGCAAAATATGGTTTTTGGAATCGTTTACTTGGTCCGTTATTAGACTGTTTTGCCTATTTGTGGATGAAGAAAAAGTATATTAATTATACGGTAGACAAAAGGAGTAAATAAGTACAGCTATTTATCAAATAGCATAATCGGTGGTCTATTTATAAATTTTAGATTTTGGAAAAACAGTAATGATTAAAACGCTGGAAAAATATCCTATTCTTACTCTTGCCCTTTTAGTTTCGGTAATGCTTTTACCCAATATAAATAGCTTGCAAGTATCTATAATGGAAGCTCGAAATTTTATTACAGCAAGAGAAATGCTTTCCGATGGCAATTGGTTTCTAACCTCAATGAATGGAGAAGCACGTTACGAAAAACCGCCATTACCAACCTGGATAACCGCTTTCTTTGGATTACTTTTTGGAATTAAAAACATTTTTGCTCTTCGATTACCGGCAGTTATTATGGTTTGGGTTGTTGGTGTTTTTACCTATTTTATTTCCCGAAATTTGCTTACCAATAAATTACATAGCCTTGTTAATGGAATAATTGTAGTTACATCTTTTTATGTGTTTGGCATTATTATAGAAGCCCCGTGGGATATTTACACCCATGGTTTTATGCTAATTGCCATATTTTATTTGATAAAAACATATACCGAAACAAGTTTCATAAATGTACTAATTGCTTCTTTTTTTGTAGGTTGTTCCGTTTTAAGCAAAGGACCAATCTCTATGTATGGGTTATTGTTGCCCTTTATCGTTGCCTATGGAATTGTATTTAAATTGAATAGAAAAAACCTCTTTAAAACTTTATTTGTCATTGTTTTAGGAGTTTTAATAGGAGGGGGGTGGTTTGTTTATGTTCGGGTTGCAGACGCCGAATCGTTTCTGAAAATTGCATCACGCGAAACATCAAATTGGTCGAATTATAGTGTAAAACCATTTTACCATTACTGGAGCTTTTTCACACAAAGTGGTCTATGGACAATTCCAGCTTTTATTAGCTTACTATATCCGTATTTAAAAAATAAAGTAAGCAATATAAGAGGCTATAAATTAAGTTTTTACTGGACAATTATTGCCGTAATTTTATTGTCCGTTATTCCCGAAAAAAAACCACGATATTTAGTACCGGTCTTAATTCCGTTGGCAATTAATACAGGTTTTTATATTGAATATCTATTTCGGAATTTCAAAACTTTAAGGTCTAAAAAAGAAGTAATTCCTGTATATTTCAATTTTGGATTGTTGGGAATTATAGGAATTTTGTTTCCAATACTCGGCTTTATTTTGCTAAAAGAAAAGTTAAACACCGTTTTGTCTTTATATATTCTGGCTTCATTTTTACTCGTTTCAACAGGTGGGCTCATTTTCTTTCAACTATATAAAAAGGAATTTAAGAATGTCTTTTACTTATCTATATTTTT
>JABMPI010000568.1 GCA_013203755.1 Bacteroidota bacterium | reverse complement strand
GTACCATTTTTTGCGAGAATAGCTCAGTTGGTAGAGCACGACCTTGTCAAGGTCGGGGTCGCGAGTTCGAGTCTCGTTTCCCGCTCAGAAAAAAGCCTTTCGTTATTTAACGGTAGGCTTTTTTGTTTTATCTTGCAGTTGATTTCAATCTAAATCAATCTTGAAAATGAAAAATCTTATCAATTTAATTTTGCTGTTAGTTAGTTTTTTTATTCTAAATAGTTCATGTAAACAACAAGTTCAAACATCAGAAGAAATTAAATTTATTTCTATTAATGGGCCAGATCTGGTAGCACCCAACGGAGAGAAGTTTTTAATACAGGGAATTAATCTGGGCAACTGGCTAAATCCCGAAGGTTATATGTTTCGGTTCAGAAGAACCAGCTCGGCGCAACGGATTGATCAGGCATTTCGTGAAATGGTGGGGCCAGACTTCACCAACGAATTCTGGAAAAAATTTAAAGACAATTACATTACACGAAAAGATATTCGCTACATAAAAAAAACGGGTGTAAATTCCATCCGAATTCCTTTTCATTATAAACTTTTTACCGATGAAGATTATATGGGATTATCGTCGAATCAGGACGGATTTCAGCGCATTGATAGTTTGCTCTCGTGGTGTCGCGAATCTGATATTTATGTTGTTTTCGATATGCACGATGCACCCGGCGGACAGACCGGTGATAATATCGACGACAGTTACGGTTATCCGTGGTTGATGGTAAGCAAAGAAAGCCAGGATTTATTTGTGGATATATGGAAAAGAATTGCAGATTATTACAAAGATGAGCCGTATGTTTTGGGGTACGATTTATTGGAACCTATTGCTACTTATTTTAATGACGAAATTCCGATGTTAAATGCTGCTCTTGAACCACTTTATATGCGGGCAGTGGCTGCAATTCGCGAAGTAGATAAAAATCATATTATTTTGTTGGGAGGTGCGCAATGGAACAGCAATTTTAAAATTTTTACCGATTCAAAATTCGATGATAAAATTATGTACACCTGCCACCGTTACTGGTGCGACACGTTGCAGGCTAATATTCAGGATTTTGTTGATTTTCGTGATTCTGTAAATCTTCCAATTTATATGGGAGAAACCGGTGAAAATACGAATCAGTGGATTTCGGCCTGGACAAAACTGATGATAAAAAATAACATTGGATACCACTACTGGCCCTATAAAAAAATGGGAAGTCCGAGGTCGATGGTCGATATTACTGAACCTGCAAACTGGGATAAAATTATTGAGTTTTTGGAAAGTCCACGTAGTAATTTTAGTGAAATACGAGCTGCACGCCCTGACCAGAAAATGGCGAAAAAGGCAATGCTCCAATTCCTTGAAAACTGCAAATATGAAAACTGTAAAGTAAACGAAGGATATATTAAAGCGATGGGAATGGAGCCATTCTGAATATTGAGGATCTTCAAACCTATTAATCCAAGCAGAAAAAATAAGGAGAATAAGGTTGTTTTCGTGGGGATAAAACATTGCTATTAAGGTTGCTTTTTTTGAGATAAGGTTTAAAAAAAATTATCAATGTTAAACTCAATTCCGGATTGCCCCAACTTTTTAAATTCCCCAAAAATCCTTTATCGCACACGTAATTTCATCCCACTTTTTAAGGTACCTGGCATCCTAAATAAAAATTATTATTAATGTTTTATGGAGTACTGCCAACCGAAATAAGTTGAAATTAATTCAGGATACAAGAAAATTGTTTTCTTAGAAAAACTTCCTCGTTCTGCCCGGAATATTTTTCAAAGTATCTGCCAGAATATTGCAATCTTCAACAACCTGATAATCGAACATACCAACACACGCAAAATCGGCTCCGTTTTCAAAAGCATATTTAAATCCTTCTTTAGGTTTTAACGCCCCGGCGGCCAATGTTTTAAAAGCAATCCATGGTTTGTCCACATTTTTCATGTAATCGATGGTTTCGTTGGGAGTACGGCTCCAGTAATTGTCTTTACTATTTGTGTTAACAGCAGGCTTTGGTTCATCCGACTGGTACGACCAGTAATTATTTGGATGCAAGGTTTTCATATAAAAATCAACCGGAAAATTGTTTTCTTCCATAGCTTTTACCACATCTAATTCGTGACCTCCAATTCCAATCGGTACTCCTTTCCCCTGGAAATGGTTTATCCACTTTTCAAACAAATCTAATCTGCCGGCTGCCAACCAGCGGTCTGCAATATTCCCCTGAATATAAACTGCCGAAGCTCCGGAATCAATTGCCCATTGCGAGTTTGTGATTACATCATCGTCTTTTGGATAGGTTTGCGCCAACCACTGAATGTTACCACCCAGTTTCCAATATCTGTTCATCACTTTTATGGTGTCTGATGCGGTGCGGACAATTGCAGAATTAATTCCGGCAGCTTCGCACAATCGAAAAGTCTCCCAAATCTTTTCGTTGGTGAAATAGGTTTTTAGCAAACGGGAAACGTAGATAAGATCTCTTGAATGAGCAAAACCGGCAATTAAATTTCCTCCACAAATCAATCGGCTTACTTCGAGATTTCCTATTTTTCCCATCGGTGGTTTTTCCTTTAACTCACTCAAACCCGCAAAATTTCTTGTTTTAACAGATGCCGATGAGGTTCCGTCTATTTTAAGGCTTTTCTCTTCGTAACTTTCGTAACCAAAATTCTTTAAAATGGCATAGGAAAAACCGCCAAGAATTGGGATTGACACCAGATTTTTTATTACCCGCCTTCTATCCAGAACTGGCAAATCAGAAAATACTGGATTATCATTTTGGGGAACTTCAATAGCACCCGTTCTTTTTCCTTCTTTTTTGTCTTTTTTCCATTCAACCAGAAGATTGTCTATACTGAAAAGCCATTTTTGAGGCAATCTAAAAAGTAGGATCAGCGTTACAAATTCGATTAGATTTTTATTCACCCACAAATAGCTGCCTTCAACATTTCCAGACAATATTATTCCTGTAAAAGGTGGCTGGGCCACATAATATAAAAGCAATAATGCTGCTCCTGAAATGGCTGAAATTCTAGTTAAAAGGCCAAAGAATAAACCACATCCGATTAACAATAATCCCCAAATATTTAGAAAATTAACTATGGCTAAAAGATTTGGATTTAAAGCGATAGATTTAAAAAATTCTGAAAATATCCAGGTAGATTCAAGCAAGTAAAGTGCTGAAGACCAGTTTGGATTTAATAATTTTACCAATCCTTCGTAAAGGAAGTGCCATCCGATTAATATTCGAATTAATGTGAAAAGCCAAATTGGTGGTTTTAGTGGTTTAGTCATTATATAAATATTAATATATTAGTTGCATTTTCCAATAATCTTAATCGGTCTTCCTATCAACTAATTCCAAATTATTAAGTAATGCGAGTTCTTTATATTGCTAGCCCGAAACCTTGTTGTATTAGATGCTCCTGCTACAGTTCTAGCTCATCTTATTAATAAGTACTAGTCAATATTTATTACTTCCCAAGCACCTTTATCAGATCTCCACTGGTAAGGTTGTGATTTAGCTCCATGTTGTTCAATAAAGCGAATTCTTTGTATCTCGATTGAGGAACTTTGTAGTATTTAAATGCATCTTCCAAAGAAACCGAAGCACTATTAATTTTAATAATTTTAATTCTGTCGGGTTTTACATTTAGTTTTGAAGCTTCGCTTAGCTTCCTGAAATTAACCATTGTAGATTCAAACGTTCTGTAATTAGAATTAAAATCGGCTTCAGCAGCAACTCCATGAAAAACATAAATGGCACCGTTGTATTGAATAAAATAGGACATCACTTTTATTATTTGCTCCTGCCCGGTTTGCTGGTTTTGCGACACTTGTTGAGAAACGGTGGCGATTGCGGACATGCCATTAACAGTTGTGCGTTTAGTATCCAGAACCGTTAATTTTAGATCTTTCAAAATTGTTTGAGATGCTTCATCCAGCGTTTTTTGCGGAGCCAGCGTAAAAATCATCATTGCTTTTCCATCTTTCGATGCCATTTGTACTTGCATTGGAGAGTTTTGATGTTTCCAGCCCTGTGGAATCGGGTATTTAAATTTTAATTCAGGATGATAAAATACATTCGCTTCCACAAAACCTTGCCTGGGATCTTCGCCATAAACCAGTCCGTCTATCATTCGTAAATAGCTATCTCCGTTTACCGCCCAATTGGTTCGTTTTAAACTATCCTGCCACTGCTCCGTTTTTCGGTTAACTGAGGTGTATCTGTCGCCCGGATCCGGGTGAGTTGACATAAAAGTAGGTACTCCGGCATGATCGCTTCCCATTTGCATTTTATTCAATACATTAAAAAAATCAGCCATTTTATGTGCATCGTAATTTATTTTGGAGGAGTATTCTACACCTAAGCGATCTGCTTCGCTTTCATTATCACGACTAAACTTTAGAAATAGAAGTTGCATTCCCTGACTGGCATATCCGGCAAATTGCTGGAATTCTTTTGGGGCAAAAAGTATTCCGCCAGCTAACAAAATACTCCCTATTTGCTGCTTGGTTTGCTGGCTAGCAGAATGTCGCGCAGTAACATGCCCCATTTCGTGACCCAGAACTCCAATTAGCTCTGCTTCGTTATTAAACTGTGCCAAAATCCCACGGGTAAAATAAAGGTATCCTCCTGGAACTGCAAACGCATTTATTACAGGCGAATCCAAAATTTTATAATGAAATTCAAGGTTTGGTCGATGAGAAATTTTACCTATTTCATTCCCTTTTGTAGTAATAAAGCTCAAAAGTTTTGGACTATCATAAACTCCAAATGTAGAAATAACAGAAGGATCGTATTGCGCACCTAAAGCCACTTCTTGCGCTTCGGACATTAACATAAGTTGTTTTTTGCCGGTTACCGGATTTATCGCACACGAGGGTATTAGCAACAGCAGGGAAAATACGAGCAGTAGATTAATTAAGTATTTAATGTTTTTCATATTGAGTATGTTAGTTACGTCTTAAATAAATTGAAGCAAATTATTTTTGTGATACCACTAATTCTCTTGCACTTTTGGGCCTAATTGCTAATTTTAACAATTCAGAATTATAAATATCGTTATTAATTTTATTTTTATAACATGTTGCGTCGAAAATTTACGCTTTCTATTCTTATTTTATTTACCATTAACATTGCTGGATCAGCCCAGAAAAGGGCACTTTCTACTATTGATGTAAATGATTTAAAACGTCATTTAACTTTTATTGCCTCTGATAGTTTGCAAGGTAGGCGATTTGGAACTGAAGTGGATGGATTGGGAATAACAGCTAATTATTTGGCCACAGAAGCAAAAAGCATGGGGCTGAAACCAGGATGCGACGAGTTTTTTCAGAAGGTAAAAATAGTTGGGTCTAAACCGGACGAGGGAAGGTTTATTCAAATCGAAAATAACAAGTCTAAATTACTGTATAAATCAAATTCAATAATCAGTTTAAGTGGAGGTTCAAAAGAAGTTAGTTTTGAAAAGGAAGAAGTAATAATTGCCGGATTTGGTTTTATTAACGATGAATTGGGTTACGATGATTTAAAAGATATAAATGTTCAGGGGAAAATTGTAGTTATAGCTCAGGGCACACCAAAATTGTTCGAAACCGGAGAAAGTTTTAAATGGAACAGCCGATTAGAGCGATCAAAAATTAAGCGCATCTCAGAAAAAAATCCAAAAGCGATCATCTTTGTTACAAATCCACAGGATAAAAAAGGAAACACTTTTAATCAAATATCAAGGTATATGAACCGCCAACGGTATGAGTTGGAATCTTCCAAAGAGGATTCTGAGGAAGTCTTATCGTTAATTGTTAATCCGCAATTTGCTGATGAACTTTTTGGACGAAAAGGGAAATTTGAGAAGTATCTTAAAACGATTGTAAAGAAAAATACTTCGAATTCATATTTGGTAAAAGGGAAAAGTATAAATCTGAAATTGGGGAAAGTAGTTGAAGCTGTTGAAGCTAAGAATGTAATTGGAATTATTGAAGGTTCTGATCCGGAATTGAAGGATGAGTACATGGTTTTTATGGCGCATTACGACCATTTGGGAGTGGGTGCTGGCGGAGATGTGTACAACGGTGCCGATGATAATGGATCGGGAACAGTAACTCTTTTGGAAGTTGCCGAAGCGTTTATGAGTCTCGATCAAAACCCAAAACGGAGCATTGTTTTTTTATGGGTAACGGCAGAAGAAGTTGGTTTGTTAGGTTCACAATACTATTCTAACAACCCTGTTTTTCCGTTGGAAAAAACAGTGGCTTGTATTAATATTGATATGGATGGACGAGTGTACGAACCGCGTGATTCGGTGTGGGCAAAATCGCCCAAGAAGGTTAAAGATTTTGATGGATTATATACGCTTACAAATGAGGTTTGGCCGGAATTAAAAGAGATAAACAGTTCAGCTTGTACAACCCTGGGATTAATTCCTGACTATTCGTTGCCATCGAATTTCTTTCGAAGTAGCGACCATTATCATTTTCATAAAAATGGAGTTCCAATATTAAATTATGCAACTGGTTACCACGCCGATTATCACAAAGTGGGAGACGAAGTTTCCAGAATTAATTTCGATAAAATGAAACGGGTGGCTGACCTCTGTTTTTTGGTGGGACTAGAAGTTGCAAACCGGGAGAAAATTGAGTTTGAAAAAATTGAAGACGAGTAAAACTCCAACCTGAAAAAGTTGAATTCTTATAAATATTCTGATTGTATATAGTTTTGGTTTTTGTAACTTGAATGTATTAAACTTAAAAAACCAAAATCATGTTATCAAAACTTAAGCTCACTTTGTTTTTAGCGGTATTAACCTTAAATACGTTAGCACAAAAAAAAGCCCTTGAATCAATCACTGAAAATGAGTTAAAAGCCCACCTCGAATTTATTGCATCTGATTATATGCAGGGACGCGATTTTGGAACTCCGATACCTGGATTGGAAATTACGGCTGATTACCTGAAAGCACAATGTGTGAAAATGGGATTAATACCCGGAAGCGATGATTATTTTCAACAGTTTAAGATGATTTCAATTAAAGCTGATCCTGAAAATACTTTTATTGAACTGAAAAATATGTCAGGTAATTCGGTTTATATAAATGATTCAATTTTTACATATGTTGGAACAGATGAAGATGAAATACTGGAAGGAGGTTTGGTTTTTGCCGGATATGGTTGGACAGACTCGGTTAAAGATTATGATGATTTGGACGGATTGGATGTAAAAGATAAGTTTGTAATTATCATGTCCCGGAACTATGAGCTTGCAAAAGATACGGCTCAGAAAGAAATTTTAGACGGAAGTCTTGAGATTGCTAAAATTGAGAATATTTTAAAAAAAGGAGCAAAAGGAATTTTGTTGGTTCAAGATCCAATGAATTCTGACCGAAGTACAATTAATTGGATAAGAGATAATCTTTCAAAGGGACGTTTTATGCTTCAAGGAGAAAAAAGACCGGTAATGCCTGGGAAAATTATTTTTATTACGCGATCGATTGCGAACAACTTATTGAAAAGCAAAGGAAAAACGTTGAGAGAGCTTCAGTATTTAATTAATCAGACTGAAAAACCTAATACATTTGAGATAAAAGATTATAAGGCAAACTTTACTTTTGGGAAGGTTCGTAATCCAATATCAGGAAATAATGTAATTGGAATTGTTGTAGGTAGCGATCCGGTTTTAAAAAATGAATGTGTAGTTTTTACTGCCCATTATGATCATGTTGGGATAAACGAAAATGGGGAGGTGTATAATGGTGCTGATGATAATGGTTCTGGAACAGTAGCTTTACTTGAAATTGCAGAAGCATTTACAAAATTGAAAAAGAATCCCAAGCGCAGTATAGTTTTCACCTGGGTTACCGCTGAAGAAAAAGGTTTGGTAGGCTAGGATTATTATTCCCAAAATCCTGTTATTCCATTAGAAAAACTGTAGTAAATATTAATTTGGATATGGTCGGTCGGGTTGCTCCTGATGGCGTTATACCGGTGGGGACTGGAGAAAAAAGTTTAATCGGAAAGAATGGATTGTACATAGTTAGTGGAAAACTAAGTTCTGAATTAATGGAGATTAGTGAAAAATACTGTAAATCTTTAAATTTGATTTCTGATTCAAGTTTAACTGAAGCTTTTTTGTCAAGAAGTGATTACTATCATTTTTATAAAAATGGAATTCCAGTGCTCGGTGTTACAACCGGGCTGCACGAAGACTACCATAAATCTTCAGATGAATTGGATAAAATAGATTACAGTAAAATGAAACGAATTTCAGAATATGCGTTTCTGGTAGGCAATGAAGTAGCAAATAAGAAGAATAGGATCGTTGTTGACAATCCGGTATCGAAATAATTAAACTTGTTGGTTTGATTCTTTTACTTATTCATTAGATTTGGCTTTCCTTTAAATAATTAAATTTGCTGCAATCAATAAACCAAATAACCATGAAATCATTAATTCGTATTTTTAGTACAGTATTTTTATTGTCAGTTGTTTTCTGTACAGCAAAAGCAGATAACAAAACAAAAGTAAATAAGTCCCCAAATTTTGTAGTAGTTTTTATCGACGACATGGGTTATGGCGATGTGGGTTGTTACGGGGCCACGGGTTACACAACACCTAATCTCGATAAAATGGCAAGCGAAGGAATGCGATTTACAAATTTCTATTCGGCTCAACCGGTTTGCAGTGCATCGCGCGCCGGTTTGTTAACCGGATGTTATCCAAACCGAATTGGTATTTCGGGCGCACTTTTCCCACATAACGAAGTAGGTTTGAATTCGAATGAAACAACCATTGCAGAAATGTTAAAAGAAAAAGGCTACGCAACCGGAATTTTTGGCAAATGGCATTTGGGACACCATAAAGAATTTTTACCACTGCAACATGGTTTCGATGAATATGTCGGTCTTCCGTATTCCAACGACATGTGGCCAATTGGAGTTGATGGAAAACGACGTGAAGGCGAAAGATGGGACAACTATCCTGACCTCCCATTAATTGAAGGAAACGAAACAACTGAATTAATTACAACGCTTGAAGGACAAGATAAGCTCACCACTCTATACACAGAAAAGGCAGTTGATTTTATTAACAGAAATGCCGACAAGCCATTTTTTCTATATGTCCCTCACTCCATGGGCCACATTCCTTTGGGAGTTTCAGATAAGTTTCGTGGAAAAAGCGAACAAGGATTTTACGGTGATGTAATGATGGAAATTGACTGGTCGGTTGGTGAAATTGAAAAAGCGTTAAAGGCAAACGGAGTATCGGAAAACACGGTATTTATTTTTACTACGGATAATGGACCGTGGTTAAATTTTGGAGAACATGCCGGTTCTGCCGGTGGTTTGCGCGAAGGAAAAACTACAAGTTGGGAAGGTGGGCAGCGTGTGCCATTTATTATTAAATGGCCAGCAGGAACACCCGCCGGAATGATTTGTAACAAACTAGGTTGTGCAATAGATTTGTTACCAAGTTTTGCGGAATTGGCAGGAGCTAATTTACCAAAATTAAAAATTGATGGCACTGATATTACGGAACTTTGGAAGGGAGATGTAAATGCAGAACCACGCGACAATATTTTGTTTTATTATGGAAAAAATAATTTGAATGGCGTGAGAAAAGGAAACTGGAAATTGGTTTTGCCTCACACCTGGCAATCTTACAACACCACTCCCGGCAAAGATGGACATGGCGGAAAACGAATTAAAATGACCGTTGAAACTCCAGAACTGTATAACATGATGCGCGACCCCGGCGAACAATACAATGTAATTGAATCGAATCAGGGAAAAGCAGAAGAATTAATGCAGGTTGTTGAGGCGGCCCGTACTGAATTGGGTGATTTGAATATAGGAATTGAAAAAGGTGTAGGTACGAGAGAAATTGGGAAGAAGTAACTTATTGTAACATTTCGGCATTCAGACTTGAGCTGTCGAAGCATCGAAGCTGGTTGAAGGAAAATCACAGGTCAAATACATAACGCGGTGATTTTCTTTCAACCAGATTACAAAAAAAATTACCCGAGATATTCGAAAGAGGCTAAATGCCCGTTCAATTGCAGGTAGAAGAAAGGTTAACTTATTGGGTAAACCTTAGCACCAGAAGTGCACGATTCTTTTACTTCAATGTATTTTACCTTTATTCTGTCGTTATTAAAAAGTTCCATTGCTTTCGCAAGAATTACTTCGGCAAGATGCTCTGATGATGGGCTCTTTTTTGTGATAAATAGTCTTTGATTACTCTCTTTGATATACTCCACCATCGGATCATTTTCCCATAATATAGTGGTATGATCCAAAAATTCATTGATCCACTTTTTTAAAGGTTTCAAATCATTGAAATCGATGAGGATATCACTTTCATCAAGTTCCATTCCCTCAATATTTACTATCACATGCCACGAATGCCCATGGTTATTACTGCACTTCCCTGAATAGTTTTTATACAATCGATGTGCAGCTTCGAAACGAAACTCTTTGTTCAGCTCAAACCTTATTTTCTCCTTGTTGCTCCCCATAATAATACATGTATTCTGGGCGAAAAGTTAAACCCCTTTGCGACTATTTTATCCACCATCTCTGGTTTTAATTGCGACTTCAGAGTAACACCTTCCAGCCCTATATAAATTTTATTTTTATCAATTTTAAAATCATTTACTATTTTTTCAACCTCAGCAAGGTCATCATCGTTATTGCAGATATATTTAAAGATGCAAAAATCCTGTGCTGCCCAATAGTTTAGAGAATCGACATCAATTTTTTGCCGTGAGTTACTCAGTTTCGGTGAAACTACCCAGTTAAACTTTTCAATAGTATTTTTATTCATTGCCTCCCTTTTTATTAATGTCCCGTCGGATAATTGTATTTCTAGAGGCAAGGTAGGAATAGCCGTACCATTGGTTTCTACATGGTAATTAAAACCGGTTTGTACAAGTTTGTCGAGGCTAAAAAGTGCTGGTTCTCCCCCGGTAAAAATTACTTCTTTAAAGCCTTTTTGGCGAATTATATCTTTAAGTTCGCTTACCGAGTACCACTTGAAATAACCAGTATCTTTAAACCAGGTATACTTTGTGTCGCACCAGCTACAAGTAAGGTTGCAGAATTGGAAACGGATAAACAGGGACCTCATCCCTGCCCGATTTCCTTCCCCTTGAATCGATTCGAATATTTCGGATACGGGAAATAAATATTCCATTATACACCAATGTTAACACAATTAATCATACCTCTGTTTTATTAATCCAATGAATCCTTTCTTTCGAAATTTGCATGCAGGTATTTCCTGCAAAGGCAAGAGTTCGATTTAACGGTATTATTGCCGTAAAGGTTTTGAATCAAATTTAATAAAGGCGCAATGTTAAAAATATTATTTTAAAAGGAATCTCATCTTAGTTTAAAATGGTTTAATCGTTAACTTGTAACTTTTAACTCCAGGGCGAACCCGATATTTCTGTAACTGGCGAATTGCAGTTCCACCAACCCCCGAAACTTCATAATCTACATTCAAAATGGTATTTTCCGATTCCTTTAATTGGTAGGAATACATGGCCCACGAAAGATTATCGGTAGAATATTTATGCAAACTAAAATTAAGTAATTCATCGCCTTTAATCAGAAGTCCTTTCCCGTCTTTGTTTTGAACTTTTAACCAGTCAACATCAGTACGATTTCCATATTCTTGTGGAATAATATAGGGTACAAACATGTCATCGGCATTCGATAGATAAAGTCCAATTTTAGCTCCGGTTTTGCGGTCGGGGTAAGTTTCAAACGGGCCACGCCCATACCATTCTACATTGCTAAATGCCTTTGGTAACAGAAATTGTAATCCTATTTTTTGGAGCATGTCCGGCATCGGTCCATGCGGAATAATTTCCTGTTCTAATCCAATGGTTCCGTCCGCAGAAATCGTCCATGTTTCGTTTCTTTCAAAAGCTGAAGAATTTGAATTTTTTGTCATCCGGGAATTTGCAGGCAACGATGAATTTGAATATGCTTTTATTCGAATAATAACCTTTGAATCCGATTTTCTATTGATATCGATTTCATTCGTTTGTGAAATCAAATTCCGCATTCCCAGAGTACGCAGTTGATTGTCGATGCTACGACCAAAACCAGAGGTATAATTTCTTTGCTTAAACTGCTGACTTCCCCACGGGTCAATGTCGTTTGCAATGGGTGCACGCCAAACGTTAAAGATTGGACCGCCTTCCAAATATTCTGTTCCATCAAATTCTATCGAAGAAAATTCGCCTGTTTCTTTATTTATTACATATTTAAAATTCACTCCTGAAATCACAATTTCTTCTGCTTTTTCGGTGGTAGTTACTTTCCCTGTATCCTCAGGTTTTTCTTCGAAATAAATTGGAGTTGGAACAATAAATTGTTCCCAGGCAATCTGATGACCAAATTTAGCCCATTTTGTATCATCCTTTAACTCAAACGAAATTTTCAGAATACATTCTGATTTTTCTTCTATTCGAGGCATCCGAAAAGGAATAGTATCACTTACAGATTGTTGTGCAGGTAAATTAATATCAAAAAATCCACGTTGTATCGTATCTCCATTAACGCTCAGCTCCCAAATTCCATTCAATTCATTTAAATTTTTAAAATGATGACGGTTCGTAATTTTCACCACTCCATTTTCAATATCAATAGCTTCAATTTTTATGGGTTGTCCCGATTTTTTTATCTGGTAAATTTCAGGTTGTATTTCTCTGTCAGGCCAAACAATTCCATAAGTTCTACCACCCAACCCAACGGCATAAAAATCGCCCTCTTTTTTGTCTGTCTCAAAATCCAGATCAAGAACAGCATCGTTAGTATTGCTTTTTAATGTAGAAACAGAAACAGCTTTGTCGAACACTTTTACATCATCAATCACCATTTTCGACATTCTCCCAGAATATTCACCTTGATCTTGCGATTCGGCTTCGCGACCAATACAAAGAGGGAACGGTGTTGAACTGATATTGTCATCAAACCTGGTTTTTGCAACCAACTTGTCATCCATAAAAAGTTGTAATTCTTTCCCATTGTAAATTCCGGCAATGTGGTGCCAGTTTTCGTAAAAATTGGGTTCAACTTTTGTTTGTGCTGAAATTCGCTTCTCACTATGAATATAAAATTCCAAAGTCTCCGGATTACTCATTCTAATCCCGTATTGAAATTTCCCTTTTGTAATAAATGTATTGGCTTGAGGAATTTCAAATGGCTTCACCCAAAAGCCAATAGAAAGTTCTTTCCCTATTATATCCAAACTTGGATCGCGATAAAATTCCACCCAATCATCGTGACCTGAAAATCTTAGCCCCCAGCCATTTTTACCCTCGGCAAGTTTCGGACGACCCATTATTTGTCCATCGTTTTTCTTTGGTGATAAATCTGGAACAGTCCAACGCGGTGTTTTTATTCCCGGGCTAATCCAATCCCAAATGGCACCTCCTGTTAATCGGGGGTGCTTCCAAATTAACTCCCAGTATTCATCCATTCCGCCCAGACCGTTTCCGGTGGCTGCAAGATATTCGTCCATAAACGAAGCCCGCAAATCATTTTCAGATAGAACTTTTCCTTCAGACAGGTTTTTATAATCCAGCGGAATCCAATACCGCGGCCCAACCAAATCTTCAAATGGAATGTAAAATTTGTTTCCGCCGTACATCCATGCCGGGCGACTTGGATCGATTGCTTTTCCGGTTTTAATCACCTTATTTATATTAAAACCGCTACCCGATTCGTTTCCGGCACTCCATACAATTACCGATGGATTATTTCTATCCCTGTAAACTAGTTTTCGTGAACGATCTTTATACATTTCTGTCCAGGCAGGGTTGGCAGACAATTGAGTATTACTATGCGCCTCGTCTCCAACTTCATCAAAAATATACATGCCCAATTCATTAGCCAATTCAATGTATTCCGGTGTTGGTGGATAGTGGCAGGTTCGCACACAATTAATATTGAACTGCTTCATAATCAGCAAATCCTTTTCCAATGTTTCCAGCGGAACTGTCTGCCCGTGTTCAGGATCGTGCATGTGACTGTTTACCCCATTTAATTTTACGGGCACTCCGTTAACCGTTAAAATTTTATTATTATATTCCACCTCGCGGAAACCGATTTTTTTAGTGAATGCTTCAATGGTTTTTCCATCCTCATCTTTCAATTGAAAAAGAATAGTGTACAAGTTTGGAAACTCTGCCGACCATTTTGGAGGGTCAACAACCAAAGTAGAGATGGTAACTTTTTTAATTGAATTGCTATCCACTTCAAAATTTATCGATTGAATTCCATCTTTTAAGATGGAGCGTCTTTCTTCGTCCAAAACATCTATTTCCAACAAACAAATTGCGGTATCGTTTTTTGTATTCTGAATATCGGTTTGAACAGTTAAAGTTGCGTTCTTATAATTTTTGTCCAAATCGGTTACTACATAAAAATCGTGAATGTAGGTTTTGGGTTGAGCGTACAATTTTACATCTCGGAAAATCCCCGAAAGTCGCCACATGTCCTGGTTTTCTAAATACGAACCATCGGAAAAGCGTATTACTTCAACAGATAAATCGTTTTCACCTTTTTCTGAAAACGGCGTAACATTAAACTCTGCAGGTTCGAAACCACCCTGATTATAGCCAACTCGTTTCCCATTCACCCAAATGTACGAGGCCGATTTAATCCCCTCGAAACGAAGCATAATTTCTTTGTTTTCCCAACTTTCAGGTACAGTGAATTTGCGTTTGTAACAGCCCGCCGGATTGTAATAATCGGGGATGTTTGGCGGATCGCTTTCGAAAGTAAGCGCAATGTTGCGGAATTTAGGATGACCAAATCCTTCCATTTGCCAATTTGAAGGGACTTTAATTTCATCCCATTCCTGTACATCAAAATCGGGTAGCCAAAAATCTGCCGGAACTTGTTCGGGTGTTTCTACCCAATTAAATTTCCATCGCCCATTTAACGATTGGAAATTATCGCATTTGCTGATATCGTTTTTAATCGCCTCCTTTTTTGATGAAAAGGGAACATGAAAGGCATGTGGTAAATTTTGCCCCTTTTCAAAAACAGCTGGGTTTTCCCAATCGTTGCTGTTAAATTCAACTTCTTGTGCAACACCAATTAAATTTAAAAAAGTGGAAATGAATAACAGTGTGATGAAACGGTTCATTTTTGTTAGTATATTGGTTTAGTACTTCCTTTCAACAAATCTAAGAAAAACAATAAACGTAGTGTGAATCTATTTCAAAAAAACCAAAAGGGAATTCTACTATTTATTAAATTCCATAAAATAATTGGAAGGTGTAAACTTTGTATGCTTCTTAAATGTGCGATTAAAATTAGATAAATTATTAAATCCACTTTCAAAGCAGATCTGCGAAACCGACATTTTTCCTTCTGTTATTAATCGGCACGCATAACTAATACGCATGTCGTTTACAAATTCAGAAAGCGACTTGCCCGATTTTTCTTTGAAATATCTACAAAATGCAGAAGGATGTAAGTTGGCAATTTCAGCCACTTTTTCCAATTCAATTTTCTTCTGGTAGTTGGTGTTTAGATAGTGCATGACTTTGGTTAGTCGATTGCTTGTAAAATTGTGATTTTCATTGTGATATAGTTCGCCTGCCAATAATCTGTATTCATCGGTTTGTGCCAGAATTTGCAAGGTTTCCAACAAAAGTAAAATGCGTTTTAACCCTTTTGCTTTATTAACCTTAATAATTTTTTTTGATGCCTTTTTAGTTATCTCTTTTGAAAAACGAATGCCTCTTGAAGAGCGATCGAATAATTCGCCTATCAAATGAAACTCAGGACAGTGTAGGATTTGCTCTTTAAAAAAATCACTAGGAAACTGAATTACTATGTATTTGACTTTCAAAGTTCCACTGTCGTTCAAGTACGACTCATCGCTTCTCCAAAAATGTGGCAGGTTGCTTCCCAACAAAACCAAATCGCCTGCCTGGAATTTCTGAATATCATCGGCAACGAAACTTGTGCCAATTCCTTCCATTACATAAAGCAGTTCTATTTCGTTATGAAAATGCCAGGGAAAAGTAAAGTGAGGCATTTCGCGCCATTTTACTTTTACAGCGGAGCGACCCGGGAAATCCACCTGTTCGTGCATCATTTTCATATGTTTATCATTTTAAATTTTCAACAGTATCATATTGGAACTCCCTTTTATTAACGATCTGTTTGTATATCATTAAATATCACGGTGATTTCAGACCCCAATATTATAAAAATTTGCTAATAAAGTACAAACTCTTGCAAATTAAATACTGCTGGTTGAAGTGTAATCTATATAAATTTGTAGGCTAACATTAATACAGATCATGACAAACAAACAATGGAACAACTTGTTGAAAACTGTCCGTGGCGAAATTTTAGATAAACCAGTAACCGGATTCATTATCGACAGTCCATGGATTCCTGGTTGGGCTGGTGTTTCAACACTGAATTTTTATTCATCTGAAGAAACCTGGTTTCAAACCAATAAAAAGGCAATTGAGACTTTCCCCGACACTATTTTTTTTCCAGGATTTTGGTCTGAATTTGGGATGTGTTCCGAACCCTCCGCTTTTGGTGCTAAAATGGTTTGGAATGATTATAGCTTGCCACATGCCGATAAAATTATAAGTGATATATCGGAAGTTGGAAATATAAAAATGCCTAATCCGAAAACGGATGGACTTTTACCTTTTCTCATTCAACGATTGGTGAATTACCAGAAACCAATTCAGGATATGGGGCACGAAATTAAATTTGCAGTTGCACGTGGCCCCTTAAATATTGCTTCGTTTTTAATGGGCACTTCAGAACTGATGATGGGATTTATGATGGATCCTGAAAACAGCCATAAATTGTTAAAAACGATTACTGATTTTACTGTTCAATGGGTACAACATCAAAAGGAGATGTTTCCGTCTATTGAAGGAATTCTGTTGCTGGACGATATTGTTGGTTTTATTGGCGACGAAGAGTGTAGGGAATATGCAGTTCCGTATATTAAACAGATTTTTAATGCATTTGATTCAAAGTTGAATTTCTTTCACAACGATGCACAAGGTTTAATTTCGACTCCTTATTTAAAAGAGATGGGGGTTGATCTTTTTAATTTTAGTTTTGAACATTCGATGAAAGAGATAAGAGAATTGGCCGGGCCGGAAATTGCATTAATTGGCAACCTGCCTCCCAGAGATGTCTTGGCTGCCGGAACACCGGAACAGGTTCGTGAAGAAACACGTAAAATGGTTCGTGAATTTGGTGACAAAAATAGGGTGATATGGTCATGTGGAGGCGGAATGCCACATGATGTAACAACCGAAAATATTAATGCGTTTAAGGAAACTATCGACGAGGAAGTTCCAAAATTGTAAATAGTGTTGAAAACAAAAATAAGTATGATGAGATTTAAAATATTCCTAATTGTTTTTCTTTTTGCTCAACAAATTGTTGCGCAAGATTTGGCCAAATTTTCGGTTCAGTTAGAAAGTGATAGAATTGATGCGCCGGTTTCAATTTCACTGGATGGAATTAATTACAATACAGATAAAGGGAGTTTGGTATTGTATGAAATATCGGGGAGTAAAGAAACTGTAGTTTCAAACCAGATTGAAACGGGACATTCAGCTCGCCTGTGGTTTATTCTGGAAGGAGTTTCAAAGAAAAGTTCAGAAAGAAATTTTGTTCTTAAACTGGAAGACAAACAGGTCTCGGGGCAATCGAAAGTAACATTAAAAAAAGATCACAAAGATTTAAGTTTATTGGTAAACAACAAATCAATTTTAAATTACCGGTTTGCCACTACATTCCCTCCAGATGGTGTCGATCCACTTTTCCAGCGGTCGGGTTTTATTCACCCTTTAACTTCTCCGGGTGGCGAAGTGCTGTCGCGAATTCAAGCGCCAGATCATTATCACCATTATGGAATTTGGGGGCCATGGACAAAAACGCATATCGATGATCGGGCAGTTGATTTTTGGAATTTATTGCTCGGAGAAGGAACTGTAAAATTTGCAGGTTTTCTTTCTGAGGCAGAAGGCGCAATATTTAGTGGTTTTCAGGCTTTACAACAACACATTGATTTTGGGGCAAAAGGGAAAGACCAGATTGCAATGAATGAGATTTTAGATGTGAGAGCGTGGAATGTAGGCGAAAAAGTTTGGGTGGTTGATTATACTACTTCAATAAATAGTCCGCTGGAAAAAGGAATAATGTTAGATGCTTATCGTTATGGCGGAGGAATTGGTTGGCGTGCAACAGAAAAGTGGCACAAAGACAATTGTACAGTTCTTACTTCGGATAATAAAACCCGGATTGATGCAGACGGATCGTTTGCCCGTTGGTGTATGGTTGAAGGAGAATCGGAAGTAGAAGAAGGACGTTCAGGCATTTTGTTTTTAAGTCATCCTTCGAACAGAATGCACCCGGAGCCCATGCGGATTTGGCCTTTGGATGCCAATGGTGGAAGAGGCGACATGTATTTCGAATTTGTTCCTATTCGCCATGAAGATTGGAAACTGGAGCCGAAACAGAATTACACATTAAAATACAGAATGATTATTTTTGATGGAAAAATGGATGCAAAAACAGCAGAAATGTACTGGAACAGTTTTGCTTCAAATCCGAAAGTTGAATTCATTAAATAGAAAAAATATTTATAGATAAAAGATATTAGACAAATTTCAAAATAGTTAAGAAGAACATTCATGAAAAAAATTATCGGATTATTATTGATTGTGCTTTTTACTTTCTCGTTTGCCAATGCAAAGAGGGTAAATGTGAAAGGAAAGCAGATATTAATTTATACCAAAAATGGTGAAGGGTACGTTCACGAAAACATTGCATCAAGTGTAAAAGCACTTCAGGAAATTTGCGAAAAAGAGGGAATTAAAACAGATGTTTCTGATAATCCTTCCGTTTTTACTCCTGAAAATCTTAAAAAATACGATGCCATTTATTTTTCAAACAGTAACAACGAAGGTTTTGATACGGAAGCACAAAAGAAAGCTTTTCAGGATTTCTGCCGAAGTGGAAAAGGTTTTGCAGCCTTACATTCTGCCAATGCTACAGAAAGAGAATGGCCATGGTACTGGAATTTAGTTGGCGGAAAATTTATTCGTCATGCCCCCTATCAGGAATTTGATGTGGTAGTTATAGATGCAGATCATCCATCAACAGCGCCACTTCCAAAACGCTGGACCATTGAAGATGAATGTTATTATTCATTTCAATTAAATCCTGACATTCATGTTTTGCTGGCAGCAGACATGACAACCATTGAAGACAAAGGGAAAGCGGAATACCCGGGTGATACATTTTATAAAAGCTTCCCGCTTTGCTGGTGTCATAATTTTGAAGGTGGCAGACAATGGTATTCTGCTTTAGGACATAACCCTGAGTTTTATAAAGACGAAACTTTTAGGGCACATTTAAAGGGAGGAATTCTCTGGATTCTTGGAATTGATTAATTTTAAAAGATAAATATATTATACAATGAATAAAATTCTCACAATAGCACTGGTTCTTATTCTGGTTGCAGTTCAAGGCCGGTCGCAAACAAAAGTTACGGCTGAAAAAGTTGGAGATAAAATTGAGATTCGTTTAGATGGAAATCTGCTAACAAATTATATTCTTTCGGAAGACGAAAAATATCCATTCTTTTTCCCGGTAAATGGTCCGTCAAAAGCAAGTGTAACTTCCATGAGGAATGCCAACTATCCGCACCACAGTTCGTTGTTTTTTGGCTGCGACAAAGTAAACGGAGGAAACTACTGGCAAGAAGGACTGGAACGCGGACAAATTATTTCGTTACGTGCTGATGTTTTGGAATCGGGCGGAGAAAGGGCCGTTATTGAAAATGAATGTATCTGGAGACGTCCCGGAGCAGATGCACCTGTAAAAGATAAACGCACAATTACAGTTACTGCACCTTCAAAAGACAAATATATTCTTGATTTCGACATAACTATGGAGATGTTATTGGATGTAACCATTAATAAAACAAATCACTCGTTATTTAGTGGACGAATGGATCCTGATCTTGCTGTTACCAACGGAGGAACAATGATAAACGCTGAAGGAGAAATCGGAGAAAAAGGTACTTTTGGAAAACGTTCGGCATGGATGGATTACAACGGAAAAAGAATGGGCGGAACTGAAGGAATGGCAATTATTCAACACCCTTCAAACGAGTGGTTTCCAGCGCCCTGGTTTACCCGCGATTATGGATTTTTCTCGCCAACACCAATGTACTGGCCTGAAAATGAAAAAACAACCGACCTTAAAAAAGGAGATACAATCACTCTTCGCTACCGCGTAATCGTTCACTCCGGTGATCAGAATGAAGCAGGAATTGCTAAAGAATTTGAAAAATATAAATCTGAATAAATCATATAATACAACTCTAATGAAACGAAGAAATTTTCTGAAAAACACAGTAGCAACAACCGCCGGGGCAATGATTATTCCAACAATTGTACCGTCGTCGGTATTTGGTGCAAATGCTCCAAGTAATAAAATTAATATTGGTCAGATTGGTTGTGGGCGAATTGCCCGTAGCCACGATATGCAGGAAACCTTAAAGTATGATCAGGCAAGAATGATTGCTGTTTGCGATTTGGATAGCAACCGTATGGCTGATGGTAAAAAACTGGTTGAAAGCACTTACAGTAAAAAATATGGAAGCGATAATATGGTAGATGTAAAAATGTATGGCGATTACAGAGAAATGCTCTTGAATAAAGACATTGATGCTGTACAGATCAGTACTCCTGACCATTGGCATTCGCAACCCGCTATTGAAGCTGCTTTAGCCGGGAAAGATATTTACATTCAGAAACCAACTTCGTTAACCATTGCAGAGGGTAGGACTTTGAGTGACATTGTACACAAAACCGGTGTAATTTTACAAGTGGGAACACAGCAACGTTCTTCTGCTCAATTTAGGGTGGCTGCAGAATTGGTCCGCAACGGCAGAATTGGTAAACTACATACCGTAAAGATTGGTTTGCCGGGAGATCCTGCAGGACCGGAAGCTGCTGAAATGCCAGTTCCTAAAAATCTAAATTACGACATGTGGTTGGGTTCAACTCCTGAAGTTCCTTATACCGAAATTGGTGTTCATCCTCAAAAAGGATATGGCAGACCAGGTTGGTTACGTTTGGAAAAGTACGGTGCAGGAATGATTACCGGCTGGGGGCAACACCATTACGATTCGGCTGCATGGGGAATGGATACTGAATATACCGGGCCAATTTCTGTAGAAGCAATTGCACAATTTCCTAAAGCAGGATTGCACAATGTACATGGCGACTTTATGGTGAAACATGAATATGCAAACGATATTACGGTTTATACAAGCGGAGGCTACACAAATGGAATCCGTTATGAAGGAGAAGATGGATGGATATTTGTTTCAAGAGGAAGTTATGTTGCTTCGGCCAGTGACCCTGTAGATCTTGCCAGAAGTGCAAAAGCATTAGATGCAAGCGATCCTAAAATTTTGCAATCGAAAATCGGTAAAGATGAAATTAATTTATACCGAAGCGAAGAACACCATGGCGATTGGTTAAACTCTGTCAAAACCAGGAAACAACCATGTACTCCAATTGAAATTGGTCACCGTGCTTGTTCAGTTTGTTTAATTAGCCACATTGCAATGAAAGTGCCGGGAGTATTAAACTGGGATCCAAAAGCAGAAAGATTCTTAGATAACGATTTGGCAAACTCAATGTTAAGTCGTCCGCAACGTTATCCTTATGGAACTGAGTATGTAAAAAGATAAAATAGTATAGTGCATATATTCTTAATAATTTTAAGGATATATGTGCTTTTTACAATAAGATATCAGATTTGTATAATTTGTTAAAAGGTCTAAATATATGCAAATATAATATCAATGTTTGCAAATTGGTTTCTAACTTTTGATTCTCAATTATACTAATATTGTATCAGAATTTATGATGATTTTAACCATTTAATATAAAAAGGAGAAATGCTGTAACATCTCTCCCTTAATAATTTGTCTAATTAAATTACGGATTGAACTAAACAAAACAAAAGTATGAAAAAACGATTAATGTACTTCCACTATTTTTCTAATTAAATTTATTTAACATTTTTTTTAAAGCTGATTTTCAATTAGTTATTGGGATTTTGTTGTACAAAGGATTTTTAAATTAAACATTTAACCTATTAAATTTCAAATTTTATGCAAAAACTACTGTTATTTTTAATGGTGTTTGTTGTAACTATTAGTAGTGCAATGGCACAAAAGGCGATTACTGGAACAGTAACTGCTGACGATGGTTCCCCGCTACCGGGAGTAACCGTTGTAGTAAAGGGAACAACAAAAGGTACAGTTACCAATATTGATGGTAATTACACCCTTTCGGTTGATGACAATGTAAAAACACTTCTGTTTTCTTTTATTGGAATGAAAACAAATGAAGTTGAAATCGGCACGCAAGCAACAATTAGCGTAACAATGGAACCCGACGTAATTGGTCTGGAAGAAGTTGTAGCAATTGGTTATGGTACGGTTAAAAAGAAAGACCTTACCGGAGCTGTTACTCAGATAAATGCTGAAAAGCTGGAAACAGAGTCTACGGCTAACATGACCGATCTTTTAAGGGGTAATGTTGCAGGATTAAACGTAAACTTTAGCAGCAGTGCAAAAGGATTAAGCAGCTCCAGCGACATGTTAATCAGGGGTGAAACTTCTGTAAGGGCTAATAACGATCAACAAAAAAGGGCAAATGCTCCGTTGATTGTTTTAGACGGCATGATCTATTACGGTGACCTTTCTGACATTAACACGAATGATATCCAGGCGTTTGACGTTTTAAAAGATGCCTCTTCGGCAGCTATTTACGGATCAAGAGCATCGAATGGTGTTATTATTATTACCACCAAAAAAGGTAAAAAAGGTAAACCAAGGATTAATGTAAGTGCCAGTGTAGGTGCTGCTACTATTGCTCATACTGCCTTAGACTGGATGAGTGGTGAAGAATTTATCGATTGGAGAATTGCAGGTTACGAAGCAAACGAAAGACACCAGGCAAATAAACCGGGGTATTATCAAAGTTCAGCTAACTCAGGAGTAGATTTAGATACATGGAAAGGTTATGACGGTTCCAGCGCAGCAAACGATGTGGAGCAAATTTGGTTACAACGGATAGGATTTTCTCCTTTGGAAATTACAAACTACAAATCGGGACACAAGGAAGACTGGAAAGACATAATGTATCAAACCGGTTTAAGACAAGATTATAATTTAAGTTTAAGTGGTAGTTCCGATGAAGTAACCTATTACTGGTCCTTGGGTTATACCGATAACGAAGGTATTCGTGACAATGAAAGATTTGAATCGATTCGTTCAAGAATTAATTTGGAAGCAAATGTAACCGATTGGTTAAAATTGGGTACCAATACTCAGTTTGCTAATCGCGACCAAAGTCAGGTTGTATCAAGAGATAGTTGGGGAAGTATTACACCTTATTCTCAAATGTACGAACCTGCGGCAGATGGTAACGGATGGTCAGACATTTTGGAATATGCACCAAGTGGAAACATTTCAGCATCGCGAAATCCCTGGCTAAACATGGAATATCAAGATCAATACAATATATTCAATACTTTAAACAGTAAAATGTATGCGATTGTATCATTGCCTTATGGTTTCTCGTTTACTTCTGAATACATAACCCGTTTTGAGTGGGAAAGATGGTACAGAAGTGATTCTTCGGAACATCCTGACTGGGGAAAACAAGGCGGTATTGCAAGAAGAAGAAATACTGCTCGTTTTGGATGGCAATTAAATAACATTCTAAAATGGAATAAATCTTACGGTGAGCACGATTTCGATTTCACCTTCCTGCAAAATGCTGAGAAAAATCAATACTGGAGAGATTATATGGTTAGAAGACAATTCCAACCAAACGATGTATTGGGTTACCACAGAATGCAGGCTGCTACCGAAGACGTTGAAATTTCGAGTAACGACACCTATGAAATAGCAGATGCATTAATGGCACGTATAAATTATAAATACAAAGGACGTTACGCATTAACAGGTTCATGGCGTCGTGATGGTTACTCTGCTTTTGGGCAGGCTAATCCGCGTGCAAACTTTGGTTCTGCAGCTTTTGCTTGGACCGCAAGTGAAGAAGATTTCTTTAATGTAGAATGGATGGACATGTTAAAAGTGAGACTCTCTTATGGAGACAATGGTAACCGTGGTGTGGGTACTTACGATGCTATGGCT
Source organism: Bacteroidota bacterium (assembly GCA_013203755.1). Lineage (GTDB taxonomy): Bacteria > Bacteroidota > Bacteroidia > Bacteroidales > Prolixibacteraceae > Draconibacterium. The sequence continues at coordinate 6,599 of JABMPI010000568.1, read as the reverse complement.
AACCTTAATACTGGTAAATATGTTTTACAAACCGATGGAACAGCTCATTATGTATCTCAATTATACACCAGTCGTATGGCAAATGCTGAATTAAAATGGGAAAGAACAACAGCCTATAACTTAGGAGTTGACTTTTCGATTTATAATGGTAGGTTAAGAGGTAACATTGAAGGATATTTAATGCAAACAACTGACCTGTTAATTCCTCGTAACTTACCGGAGATTACCGGTTTTACAAGTGTGTTCTCGAATCTGGGACAAATCGACAACCGTGGTTTTGAGCTTGCTCTGAATTCAATAAATGTTGATAAGAACGATTTTCAATGGACCTCGGGTTTTACTTTTACATACAACAAAAATGAAATTAAAAGCCTTTATGGAGATTTAGATGAAAATGGTGTTGAATTAGACGACGCGAACAACGGATGGTTTATTGGCCATGCTTTAGATGAAATATGGAACTACCAAACCGATGGAATCTGGCAATTAGATGAAGCCGCCGAAGCAGAGAGTTATTCTCGTTCTCCTGGTGATTATAAACTTATCGACCAAAATGACGACGGAGTTTACACCAACGCCGATAAAGTATTCCAGGGACATAGCAAACCACCTTACCGTGTTACATTACGTAACGACTTTACATATAAAAACTGGGAAGCTGGTGTTAAAATGTACTCGTACATAGGTTTTAAAACTGCTAATAACCATTTGCGTAATAACGACGTATTTTACGATAGAGGTTCTTCGTTTGATGTTCCTTACTGGACACCAGATAACCCAAGTAACAAATGGGCAAGTGTTGAAAGTTATGAATCAGGGTTTAATGTGTACGAAAACAACTCTTTTTTAAGAATTGATAATGTATCTGTTTCTTATAACTTCTCGCAAGAACTACTAAAAAGGGTACAAATCGAAAGATGTAAACTTTCATTTGTAGCATCTAATCCTTATGTATTTACAAAATGGTCGTGGATGGATCCGGAAAGAAATTCTACCTGGGGATATACACCGTCAACCTATTCACTAAAACTGAACCTCACACTATAAAAATTACAGATTATGAAAAAGTATAGTATAATTTCAATAGTTACACTGTTAATGCTGCTAATGGGACCAGGCTGTTCAGAAGATTACCTGACACCAAAACCATTATCGTTTTACGCACCTGAAAATACCTTTATTAACGAAGCCGGATTAAATGCTGCTTTGGTTGCTTGTTTGCGCGGTTCGCGTCATGAATTGTATGGCGATGGTGCGCCAATGATTACCGAAACCATATTTTCTGATATGGCGGTTGAAGGTACCACAGATAAAACAGGTCCTGCAATGGATTTACCTGCACAAATTTTACCTGATGCAAACCTGAATAGCGCTAATTTCAACCGCATTGGGTGGTATTGGAAAGAAGGTTACTACCGGATTAAATATGCCAATACGGTAATTTCCAGAATTGATGTTGCGGATTGGGCTAGTGATGCAGACCGAAATAACATTTTGGGGAAAGCCTATTTTCACCGTGCAAGAATGTATTACAGACTTACTCAACAATTTGGAGATGTTCCTCTTATTTTAGAAGAGATAACATCACCTAGGCTTGATTTTTATACAACTGAGCGTAAAAGTATTTTGCAAAAAATTAAAAAAGATTTGACATTTGCAGCTCAGTGGGTAAAATCGGAAGCTGATGGAGTTCCTGTTGGTGACATTAATAAAGCTGCTTGTAACCATTTGCTAGCCAAAGTAAATCTTGCTTTGTTAGATTTCGATGGGGCAATTTCTGCCGCTAATGCAGTAATAAACGATGGTTACCACCATTTAATGACTGAACGTTTTGGAATGGATGCCGGTGATGAAACCAAAAACATTACCTGGGATTTACACCAGGTTAAAAATAAAGCATTGGCTGAAAACCGCGAAAGAATTTATTTATATACTTCAAGAGAAGAATTAACAGAAGATGGTGCAAGTGAAAGAATAAGTATCATGCGTCAGGTAGTTCCTTTTTATGGTAGTAATAAAATCAAAACGCCTTCAGGTCAAATTGGTAGTTCCGATAAACCACTTGGAAGTAAAGTTGGTGGACAAGCAGTAGAAATTGATCAGGTTACCAAATACGGTAGGGGTATTGGCCGTTGTCGTTCTGTTCCTTATCATCATACCGTTATTTGGACAGATCCAAATGACTATCGTCATGCAGAAGGAAACTGGGTGGATATGGAAGACATGGTTTATAATCACCCTATTTTGAGATCCTCAGGTGACGAATGGTACGGGAAGAATTTTCGGTTGTTTGATGAAGGTGGAGGTATCCTTTGTACAGATACAATCCGTTCGTGGTACGGATGGCCACAATACAAAACGTATGTAGCCGATCCAACCGACCTTACTCCTGATGGAGGAAACGGAGACTGGTATGCATACCGTTTAGCTGAAACTTATTTATTAAGAGCAGAGGCTTATTTCTGGAAAGGACAAGCACAACAAGCAGCCGATGATGTAAACGCAATTCGTGCCCGTGCAAATGCTGCTCCTTACTCAGCTGGAGAAATCAATTTGGGAACAATACTTGACGAACGTGCACGTGAGTTGTACTACGAAGAACCCAGAAAAACAGAAATTACACGTATGGCTTTAATGTTAGCCGAAAGTGGGAAAACTGCTTATAATGGTAAAACTTACCAAATGAGTAATTTCTCTGATAATAATTTCTGGTACGACAGGGTAATGGAAAAGAATGAATATTATCGCGACAATGTTGTTGCTCCTCACTACACTTACAGAGCAGCACCCTGGATTGCACTTTGGCCTGTTCCTGCATCAGCAATTAATGCAAATACGCTTGGCGTAATCAATCAAAACGCAGGATACCCTGGAGCTGAAATAAGAAGAACTCCACAGAAATGGGTTGATGGTGAAGGTGAAGGTGAATTAGTAGACCAATAGAGAGGTAGTTTTACATAAAATTTTTACATAAAAATGTAAAAGTTTGTTAAGTTTGATTAGTAAAGCGCCATCCGGTTTCGGATGGCGCTTTCTTTTTGGAGCAAAGATCTAGTGGAAAATCAATTGTGCCTCTTTAGAACATCATGCTGTCCGTCAGCCGACGGATCAGCACCTCTAGTTCAAACAACAGATTCCGAAATGAAATCGGAATGACGAACCCGAAAACTTAAGGTTTGACTTTTCAATTGGGAAGTGACACCTTAAAAAGATTGCGTACTTATGTTGAAACCCAAGTTGAAATTCATTCAGAGAAAACCAAATTCATACACTATATTTGTAATAAGTGCTTGTGTAACACAAACAAAATACTTATTGGAAATCAAACAGCTAAAATTGAAACGATAATGGAACAATTTTTGTTTGTTAAAATATTCTAGAAAAATTTAAGTAGATACCTAAAAACTGTAGTTATGAATATTAAATTTTCCTTTAAATCGATCGCTATTTTTGTTCTAATTTGTTCTTCATTTTCCGTTTCGGCACAAGATAAAACACTTGTTGGTAAAATTACAACATTCGATAGCATTCCCTTAATTGGCGTAAATATCGAGGTAAAAAGCACCGGAAGAACAGTACAAACTGATACTCTGGGAAGATTTCAGCTTTTTTGTAATCCGGAAGATAAGTTGAAAATAGAAGCTGATGGCTTTTTTTCCAAAAAAGTTAAGATTGAAGAAAATATTCGAATGATTTTGGTTAATCTTAATTTAAAAAAAGGTGAAAATAACATTAAACAGGCTGAACGTTATGTAAATGTAGGATACGGACACGTAAGTTCCAAAGATTTACTTTACGCTGTTTCATCTGCAAACCAAAACGACATAGACTTTACAAAATACGATAGTGTTCTCGATGCCATTCAAGGGCAGTTTCCCGGCGTAACGGTTGAAAATGGAGCGGTCGTAATTAGGGGAACATCAACATTTTATGGGTCGCAAGGAAATGCGGCTCTTGTTGTTATCGATGGTGCCATTACGAATTCCCGCGATTTGGCAAATATGTCTCCTCACGATGTTGGCTCTATTGATGTAATGAAAGATGGATCCTCCTCAGTTTATGGATCACGAGGCGCCAATGGCGTTGTGATTATTACTTCGAAAAAGGGGCGGAATTAGCTCCCCTAATAATTTATTATTTCCATGCATTACAAAAATTTGTCAGGTTTTCTCCCTCCTTTCGTCTTTCATAAAAACAATTAATATGAAAGCAATTTGGAACGGAAAAGTAATAGCAGAAAGCAATAAAACCATAAACATTGAAGGGAATCAATACTTTCCAATCGATTCGGTTAAAAAGGAATTTTTACATGAAAGTGTAACCCAAACGGTCTGCCACTGGAAAGGAACTGCTTCTTATTACAGTTTAGAGGTGGATGGCAAAATAAATAAAGATGCAGTTTGGTATTATCCAACTCCTTTAAATCTGGCAGAAAAAATAAAAGGTCATGTCGCATTTTGGCGATGTGTTGAAGTATCCAACTAAACTCATCAAAAAGATGAAACGAACATGCAATTTTAATCGTAAACTATACACAAGGCTATGTTTATCGGCAGGCTAGCAGACTTGTAGGTTGCTTATGTTGCTGTAAAGTTAATAACTATAAACAGATGGAATCGTTACTGCAATATTGGAAGCGCATTTATTTTCAGTTTGACAAGAAATTGGAAAATGTATTACGTCAGCAACACTTGGCAGCACAACTTGTTGCGTTAGTTGGGCGTTATCTGGTTTCACCCAAGCCGGACTCAAGCAACATTAATATGGAATATATTGCGAAAAAGGAGATGTTGTTGGGAAATCAACTTGAAAATGGAATTCAGGTTGGATTACAACTTTCGAAACTGGAAATTCATGTTTTTAATCCCAATAAAAAAGCTGTCTCCATTATTCAATTGAATGAAAAATCTTTTGAATTTGCTTTGGCTGAACTTCGATTAGTTTTATCTGATGCGGGGAGTTGATATTTCGAAATTAAAAAATGAACAACCTTATTTTTTGTCAAGCGATTTTTTGGAGGATGATAAATTCCATAACACTAATAAATTTGAAATAGAAGCTGCTACATTGTTAAGGCACAATGCCGAAATTATTATAAATGAATTGGCAAGAGAGTATAAAAATGCAATCCCGGTTCGTATTTGGCCCCATCATTTCGACACAGGAACTTTTTTCGCCACTGCTCGAAATCAAGCTGGAGAAGTCTCACAAACCATTGGCATGGGTTGGGCAATGCCCGACGAAATGATAAATGAACCCTATTTTTACCTCAGTTTTTGGTCTGAAAAAGAGTTAAGAAATATTTCGAAACTTACTCCTTTAGAAATTGGAAACTGGATGACACCCAGATGGAAGGGTGCCGTTTTAAAACACAGTGAGATAATAAATGAAACATCAGCGCAAAAACAACATCAGTTGGTTAAACAATTCTTTAACGAAGGAGTTTCAGTTGTATCTCGTTTATTTAAAAGGAATTTATAAAAATAGAAAAATCCAAGGCGCAAGTTTATTCCCGAAGTTTACTATCGTAAATAAAGGTTTTAAAATTGTAAAGCAACGCCAAAGTATTCATCTTTAGAAGTTACCTAAAAAAATAGTTCATTATGATTCACCCAACTAAATTGCTTTCCTTTTCTGAATTAGCGAATCGGAAACCAACTCATTCTCGCATCAAAAATCTCGATCTTGTAGTAATTAAATACGACAATAAAGTTTCTGTTTTATATGGTCGTTGTTTGCATCGGGGTGCATTAATGGCAGACGGAACGATTGATGGCAACAATATAATTTGCGGTGTTCATAATTGGGATTACCGTTTTGATACAGGAGTTTCGGAATATAGCAACAAAGAGGTACTTCATAAATTTACTTCAAAAATAGAGGATGATTTTGTTTGGGTTGACGAGAAAGAAATTGATGATTATCTGTTGAAATTTACACAACCATTTAATCACAATGAATACCTGGGAAGTTATCAGGATACGCATCCTGAAAGTACAGAACCTTACACTGGATATATTCGCCAACTGGCAAAACAGGGTTTAAAAAAAGTGGGTCATCACGGACCAACGGAAGCGATGGGAGTTGACAGAAATACACTTCCAAAATGGGAAGATATTCAGTTTTTGCCCGCCCAATTGTTTAAACGTCCCTTGTTGGATAGTGATGAGGTAAATACAAAAGTTGTAATTGGGAAAAACGCTAAAAAACCACTGGTACTTGACATTCCACTATTTGTTTCGGACATGAGTTTTGGAGCTTTGTCGAGAGAAGCAAAAATTGCCCTTTCAATAGGAGCAGAAATGGCAGGAACAGGAATTGCAAGTGGTGAAGGTGGTATGCTTCCGGAGGAACAGGAAAACAATTCGAAATATTTTTATGAACTGGCCTCCGGCATGTTTAGCTTTTCGTGGGAGAAAGTTCAAAAAGCACAAGCTTTTCATTTTAAGGGCGGACAGGGAGCAAAAACCGGAACGGGCGGTCATCTTCCCGGAAAGAAAGTAAGCAAAGAAATTGCTGAAGTGCGTGGATTAAAAGAAGGGGAAAGTGCTATTTCTCCAGCTGCATTTTCAGACTTAATTACTGCCTCCGATTTTGCC
>JABMPI010000567.1 GCA_013203755.1 Bacteroidota bacterium | reverse complement strand
CTGTTGAGCTGCTGCTTTTTCCAACTCTGCCTTTTCTGCCGTTTCCTGCTCAGGCGACAATTCCTGTTTTTTGTTCGCTACCATACTCTTTAAATTTATCAGTTATTATTTGAATTTTTTTGCTGAACTCGATTTGACTACCAAACTCAACAATGTTAATGTTCTCTATTTCGAATCGCTCAACAAAGCTATTAAAATTTATTTTAATTCTCATAAGCTCCGGGTCGACTAGATTCTTATCGCTCAGCGTTACTAACTCGCTGCGTGTATTATGCCGATATGGTTCGAGCTGTTTCAGTACTAACATACGTTGCATTTGGCTTGGATTGTTACGGTACTCGGATTCCATAATTTCGTCACTAATTGCGTCTAATTGGAACTCTGCTGCTCCGTTCTCTTTAGCTTGCTTGTACTGAGCGTATAAATCAGCCAATGAGAATATATAGAACTCAGTACCTAAACTTATGGAACTGCCTAGGAAACGAACACCATACCTTAATCTGCAACACGTATCATCTGCAAATTTTATTGCTTTCTCGAAATTACCTTTTAGATTATTCAAAACGGTTGATTTGTTTTCGAAACTGGCTGAAACTTGCATTTCATTTATTGCCGCTTTTTGTTGAACGTCTCCACCGGAACCTACTACGCTTGCAAAAATACGCTCACGTAATCTGCTCTCTTCACTTACATTATAGTCTAAACTTTCCTTGTCAATAGTTGTAATTACTACCGGATTACTCAAATCAGGCGACCCCTCTTTTGGTACTGGAATCTCTAAAAACGTCCCGGCTCCTGCAATCCTTTTGTCAGAACACACAGGACACGGCTGAACAGTTCCGGTATTAAGCACCATGTAATTATCATCACTATTTCTGAGAAAACCACCGTCGCAATACTCCTGAGTTTCACTATTCATGAAATCACAATCGGCTTCATACGCGGAATAAATTGGATATGATGCGTATAAATCTAAGTTCCTTTTACTGATACCAAAAAACAATAACCAATCAAGGTTGGATAACTCTGGCGAGATGGGACTTTTTTTGATTTGCTTCAACTTCTGGTTTAATGGAGTTGTCCAAAAAAACATAGCCGGACAATAACCTAAATCATGCGGGCTCTCAATCTCAAACAAAGTAATCTCATTTTTCTCATCTAGCATCGCAACCCGATAACTCTCATCATCGTAAATGGCTACACGATTATTGCCCTGATTAAAAATAATATAATCAATTCGCTCATCCTTCATACCGAAATCAATAACATGCTCAATGCCTAACCAGTAAAAATAAGGCTCCGGTAAATCTGTATTCTGCTCTCCGGGCAAATCAATTATGAGTATCGAATTAATCGCGGTTTTAAAGGACTGAAAACCCTTTGCGCGCCAAACCTCTGGCTCTTTTAATTCACTCTTTCTGTAATCTTCCCAGTCAGTACGCAACTCAGCCTCTGTAAACTGAAAATTGATGGCCGGGTTACGACCATCAAATACTTTCTCTAACTCTGCGAAGATTCGATTTGATAATTCAACGATTGGCGTAGGAAATTTAAACAACGAGACAAATATATTATACTTGTCAACAGGAATTAAGGTTTTCACCCATTCTAAAAAAACGGTCAAAGGCTGCTGAATATCTCCCGGCTCCATGTATGTTTCAACGTGGAAACGGATCCTATTTTCCTGCTTTATCGCTTTTTGAATTACCTGTTTTTGCTTTGGCGACTTCAATATCGCTTTCACTTCTGTTACGCTTAATGCCATTATTTTTGTCGAATTTAAAAGGTGAATCCTCTGGAAGTTTCCAACCACCATTCTGAGGCATCCTAAGAATGCGCTCAGCGTGGTTTATCTCGAACACTCGCGTGTCTTTTCCTGTCGTTAGTTCTACGACATTAACTCGCTCTTTCATCTTACGGAGTGACTAGTGCTGTCAATGCGTTAAAATCCGAGGGAGTTGCGATATTGAAGTTATCCGACCAGTTTGGCAAAAACGACCATTGAATCCCGTTCATATCTGGCGACTCTATACCACCAAACGCTTTGTCTCCTATGAACAACGCGGACACCGGAATAGGATAAAAAGTGGTTGGCGTAGTTGCATCATCTGAATCTCCACCGATACGGCCATACTCATCAACTAAATAAACACCGATTTCCTCACATTGGTAATCCTTAAGAGCCTTGATTGTTTTTTGATGCTGACGCAAAATGTTTGCTGTGAATGTGGTTGGCTCTCTGCCGATTATGATTTCGATACCTCCTAGGGTTTCATTTCCACCGCCATAAGTACGCGGAGCGCCTGGCTCACTTGTTGGTGCAGTAAGATACGGAGATTGAACTACTTTAGTTCCATCGGCAGCAGCAAGCAAAGGAGTCCAACTCGCTAATACTTCAATCCCTGCTATTCCACTACCTGCGGCAATCGTGTTTTTCACCCCGGCTGCGCTGAACATTCTTTGAAAAATAACTTTTTGAATCTGCCCGAATGATTGAGGACATGAATCAATTGGCACATCCATTATTTCCGCGCCTCTTGGACAATTACAAACTAATCCTATAATGTAAATTTTTTAAACGTTTAAATAAATGAGGCTGACCCTTTGCCCTGATAATTAATACAAATTTGCAATAATTTTCTCACAAAAAAAAAGAACAGCCTAATTAAGCTGCCCTTTCCGTACAATCTATTGCTATTTGAATAGAATTAAATAATTAAAACGGTGTAAATATATAACTTTTTCTATAACATGCCCTCATCTGCAAAACTGAAATAACTCTCCTCTGTCATAACGACATGGTCTAATACGTTAATATCCATAAGCTCCAAGGCAGACACAACTCGCTTAGTGATTTTTACGTCTTCCTTGGATGGGACTAAATTTCCAGAGGGGTGATTATGTGCGAGTATAACTGCTGATGCCAAACACTCGACTGAATATTTGATCAGTTTAACATCTACAACAGTTCCGGCAACCCCGCCCTGAGATATTTTCACGTACCCGATTGTGTTATTTGCTCGGTTTAGCAGCAATAAAAAGAAACTTTCATAGATTGATATGTCCTCGTGGTAAAACTGTCGGATTACATCGCTTGAATCCTTACTGCATGTTATTTTTACTTTTGGGAAATCTGATTTTTCTTTTCTCAAAACAATGCGTTCCATGTTACTTTTGTACGTTTTCATTTTTGCTCTCTTTTTTTATAATGCTTTTGCAATTTCGTTAGCGTCAATCAATGGGTAAATACACTGCATAAATTTGTCGCTACCTTCTTCGAATTTTTCAGCAACTTCGCTTCTTAGTTGTCTAAGTTTAAACATTGCTTCACTTTTAGTATAAAATCCCATTTCGATTTGGTCTGTTAAGCTGTCGATTTTTTTAATTAAAGTTTTCATTTTGCTGCTTTTTAGTTCCAAGGTAAACGCCTTGTCGTTTTTGTATGATGTAAAACTAACTATATTGAAATTAATACGCAAACAAAAGTACAATTATTTTTTTGGTGTTTTGCCTTTTTACCTTCCGGTCTCCCACCCGTGGGCGAAGTTGACTAACTAATTGATTACTAGATGTTGATTTTTAATTCCGGCGCTTGATTCCTTTAGCTTTATGCTTACCGAGAATTTCAGTTTCAACAATCCCGGTCATTACATCCGGTGCATCATCGTTTAGATTTGCGGTAAACAATCGCTTGTACCTCGTAACGTCCTCGTAGAACTCTTTCCAACGGTTTTCCCAATCAATCGGCATTATGATATGATTGTTAACAAGCGATGCGTTTGTATTGATACGGCTCTCTTTGTTGTCTCCCTGATGGAATGCGTTTATAGATGTAGCTCGAACCTTTGGCGTAATGGTAACGGCAAACGTTCTACCTCCTGCATTTGATTCGATATTAGCGTATCGTGTACCCTCTCGCTTGAACATCATCGGAACTGAAACCAATGTTTGCTCGACTGGCTCATCCGTATAAACCAAATCTTTTACCAGTGCATACAAAACCGGTTTATTTTTCTCATCCTTTTCCGTTAGACTCCTTACCAAATCGTACGAAATACTACAAAGTTTGTCGGTTCCTTTGTCTGCAATGTCCGTGTAGTTTCCTTTACCGACTAATACGCCATAGTCCGAAATGCTTTGATATGTTTTAAACTCGGAATACAAAGCCCCTGCCTTGCTGCCTGGCGAACCCTGATACAAACAGTCAAACTCATGTTTATCTAGGTTTCTTTTTGCTCTCAGCCTCTTAATGGAATGTTTTGCAGACCACAAAGCTGTCTCTTTTTCCCGCGGGTCGATTTCAGTAGACTCACTTGTTTTGATTGCCTCGAAATTTACTTTAACCCAGGCCCCCTCTGGTATGTTTTCAAGGTCACTGAATTTATTTACTTCAATGATGGTTTCTTTCTTATCGATGCGCCCAATTAAATCATCTTCATTCCATCGAGTAAACACAATCAATATTTGAGAATCGTTATGTAACCTCGTATCAATCGCATCAACGTACCATTTCCACGCTTGCTCACGGATTACCGGGCTGTTACCCTCAGCGTAATCTTTGTAAACATCATCCAAAATCATTACATCAATGGTTTTCGATGTGATACCGGAGCCGCGACCAAACGCCCTGAGCGAACCTTTATATCCTACAATTTCGAATACTTCGCCCGTCCTTTTGTACCCTGACTTTTCTGCATTCAGGTATTTACTGTTTAAACGAGTTTTAGGGAATAGCTCGATATACTCCGAACTCTCGATAATTCGCTGACAATCACGGCTAAAATCTTTGGCGGTTCCACTTGCATAACTTCCGATACCAATTCTTAAGTCCGGGTTTAATCCGTGCATGAATGTTGGCAGTTTGCGACTTGACCCCTCAGACTTTCCATGTTGGGGCGGTGCCGTTACCATCAGCTTTTTAATTTTGCCATGCGCGAACATGTCTAGGATTTCGTAATACGTGCGATGGAAATTCGTAACCTGTAAATCCGGCTGAGTATATTTTGAATAATTCAACAGTTTTCGCCTTGCAACTGAGCGAACAATAGCATCGGGATTACTTTTTATTGCTTTTTGTATTTGCGCTTGCGTGTATGCCATTATTCATCTTTCTGACTCTGTATGCTTTGGTAGTGGTCTGCGATTTGGTTTAATATGTCCTCTGGCAGCGTGTCGAACTCTACGGGCAAACGCTCATCCTCAATTGGATTATGCTTTACGTAATCGTGACGGTCTCTCCATTGTTTCGGGTTTCGATTTTTCAACCAGAAGGCTTGCGCTCCTACGTCTCCCGGAACATATTTTCGAACTGTTTTTACAACCGCGGGCCGTGGCTGTCCATTAACGATTTTAACCTCTGTATGTTTCTCATCGTAATAAAAACCCTCGGCTCTTTTATGTAAGGCATTTTCAATTTTTATATCAACTGGGGCTTTCCCTCTTTTTATTGCGTCTGAAAAATCTGGAAATTCATTCTGCCACACGTACAAAGTTGCTTTTGAAATGCCTAGTTTCTTTGATATTTCCCTGTCATTTAAACCATCTCTCGCGTACTTCTCTGCCAGTAGTGGGAACGTATTGGCATCATATAAACTTTTCCTACCCATCAGATAAAATTTTTAAGTTATTTACTTCAAATATCATCGTACTTGAATCTATGCAAATTTAGTGATATAGTTGTAATATGAAAGCTAAAGTTTGAATACGGCTCTCAATACGTTCCTAAACGGTAAAATAGTACTCATTATTTTCATTTGCTTTTTAGCGTTTATCTGTTGGCATGATTCAAAATTTTTTAAGTCTTCAATAAAATCTTCAATAGTCGCAGCTTTTGATAAAAACACCATGCGACAATCAGTATTTTTCGTATTGCCAATTATAATATAAAGTCTTTTAAGCTCTGTGGTGTATTTTTGTAATAACTCTTTTGCTTTTTCTTTTGGTGTCATAATTTTTCAATTTCAATATACATTAAACAACTCCCGTTATCCATCACCAAACTACCGAGTATTTTTGTAGCCACTTCGTTATTAACTGCATCGTAATTGTAATTAAATTGCACCGCCGCTATTGGACAACTAGTATCATTCAATTTACAAACACTGCATTGGTGTTCAAATTTTTCACCATCTGTACTATTGCTGAAATATGCCATTTTTTAAAATTTATTAAGTTTCACCTTTTCGCAACATTCAGCAATCCAACCGACTAAATAAGCATCAGCCTCCCATCCAGTTCCATTTTCTCGAACGTGTTCCCACATGAATCTCGCTGCATGGGTTGATTCGTGAGCTATTAATTTACAGGTACAATATTTTTTTTCACTGAATACAATAAGAACTCCAAAGTATGTTGGCTTCTCTTTTTGTTGCACGTAATACGTAACCGCCTCATGCTCATTTATTACTGATACATTCAGCTCCTTACCAATATCACCATCCTTAAATCTATCTGAAAATGCAGCTCCATCGCTCGATATTGATACCCACAATTTGAATGGATAAATTACCGGGTCGAATTGGTGTATTATTGCTTTTTTCATTTGCTCTAATTTTGTTCTTTTTAACCTACAAAAGCAGCCACGTTAATGACTGCTTTTTACCACATGAAATGATTGAATATTATCTCAGTTTTACATCAAACCACAACTGTCTGAACCTCTTATTCTCACAACCTGAATTCCTTTTGAATAGTTGGAATTTTTGCCGTTCTGTTCATAACAGTAAGTTCCTGCCTTTTTTTGGTACTCTGCGGAATACTTGAAGTCTCCTGCCGCTTGTTTTCTTTTCTCTGCGGTCACTTCAATTGTTCCCTGCGGTCGTTCCTGAATAACAAAGCTCGAGATATAAACAATCGGCATTTGATAATCCATTGGCAGAATAATAGCCTGAGCCACTTCTACCGCTACCGTGTTCTCAGGCGGTCGGTCTGCATTGAGACAAAATGCCCCGAGAGTGATAACCAACAATGATACTAAAAACAAAATTTTCTTCATCGATTTGATTTTTTGTGCTGAGTGTACAGCGTTAATAATTAATTTGAATGCCATTTACAAAACTTTTTTAATTTTCTGCTACCTCCATTTTTCACAGGTATTTAATTTCTCCTTGGAATGATACGCGTACATGCAACCTTTAACGTCAATTGCCGTGCATGTTTCACAGCTCTTTTTTTTACTTTTCTTTTTTGCCATTTTGCTCTCTTATGTATGTTTTTGAAATTTCAGCCATTTTTTCAATACACTCTAATTTTCCCTCGATGCCATAAGCCTTTTTTACTTCATCGATTGCGCCCAAAATCTCCTCTGATTTCAGTTTCGGGATTGCTCCGTTACCTACGATTGTCGAAGATGGGACCCAGTTTGTACCCTCTTCCCGGGAATCGTTTTCACCATTTGCGACCTCGATTAATTTGTGAATTGCTGCTCCAATGTTTTTAATATTTGCGAGCTCCTGGTATTTTATGAGTGAATCTATAAACTCATTGAATTGAGCGGTACTACCTACACCGATAAAATCGACTTTCAAATCTGCTGTTTCAATAAACTCCTGCAAGTCCTCCAATTGATGAGGCAGGAACAATAATTTTATTTCTTTCCAGTCGAAATTTATTTTTGGATTTAACGCCTTGTCTATTTTGGTAATGTCGCTCTCTAGTGCATTTTTACCGATAAACGATTCAATTAAATCATCGGCCTCTGTAATCATTGCAGCGATTTCTTTAACCATCTCCAAATCATCAACTCCATTGATAGCATTATGAGCAAGCTGTTTTGCTGCGATTGCGCTCCTAGACAACCCGGACACGTCCAGAATTGCGGGAATGAGTTTAAGCCCTGCATCTCTCCCGGCTCTGCAACGGTGATGCCCGGATATTATTAAAACAATGAGAATTGAATCGGTTTCGATGTTTTACCACCCATTCGACCAAGCTCCTCAACTTTAATTTTCAACTCTTTTTCCAACCATTTTGCTACAAGTTGCCTGTGGCAAAAATCACCCTCTTTTTCATGACACAACAAAACTACATTTTTCCCCTGACTTAACAAATGTAATTCATTGCCTATTTTGCGCGCGTCCAATTTTTTCAATCCATTGTTAAACTGCCGGGTGTACTCCTCTTGCTCTGCTTGCATGTATTTCCAGTCAGGCATTAATGGCTTAAATCTGTCTCCTGTGTAATACCTTGAAGATAACGCGATACTTACTTTATGATACCCGGCTCTCCGATACTTATTTACGTTTGCGAAATTTCCAGTTGTGATTTTGAAATCCATATTTGCTCTCAATTAATAATAGTTAAAACTAACATTTATTTGCTTATTTTCAAAGCTGCACCTAATAAAGAAGATGAGTTAACTCGTATTTCCTGACTATAAAAAACAGAACGATGAGGGCAATTAGCCACAAAACGATTAACACGTTCCTTATGTTTTTGCGTGAAATAAAAATAAGCTCCTCCGGCTTCTCATCAAACCATGAGCTAACGTCCGGGTACTGCATTATGCAATTTTTTGTATAAACCAGATTGTAAATTCCTAACTGTCCTTTAACCGGGAATTCAATAACTCTGCGCGGATCCCTGAGTAACCAGGCGAATTCATACTCATTCATTAACTCAGTACTCACAAACGTTGATTTCTTTTCGTCCTCGGTTAATTCGCTAACCTTTTTCACCTCGTACAATTCAACAAAACAAAGAGAACAACCGCTCATCAATCCATCAATTACCGGGCTTGCTGAACTGCAAATTAAAACATCTCCTCTGTGTTTTGTGTTCTGGTTCCTTAACTCGATGCGCTTACGTCCGTTTGCGATATTGTCAGCGTGTGGTTGTTTAACCGATAAGGCTTTAAACATTTCGTGAATCTCCGGGCTAAATTGCTCTCTTTTGTATTGCATTATTTATAAGGGTTTTTGGTTGATAAAACTACTGGCTGAAATGGCTGTCCAAACATAAAGGTCGTAATCCAAACGCATTTTGTTTGTTCGATCTGCTTCAATTCTTTTTCATCTAGTTTCAAAACAACCTTGACTTTTTTCTCTCTGTCTGTTGCCATTCGTGGAGCCAACGTCGTTAATACTTCGCTCGTGTGGTAATCATGATGCCCGGATTGACTAAACCTTGGCTTTATCACATTCTTAACAATTGGCTGCATCCTGTGTCCAAATGTTAAACGAGTAATATACAGCATCTTTTCCTTCAAAATCTCTTTTACTTCATGCTCATTAAGCTCGAAACAAAATGTTGCGTCACCCCATTGCGTTACGTGTGCCGGTAGTGGCGTGAATTCTTGTTGATTTAAACCAAATACGATGTTCTTTTCCGGGAATGTTTTTGCTATCATAATTCAATTATTTGTAATTCATGTAATTTCTCTACGCATCTAACCAACGCCTTAACGTCCTCATTCGCATCATGTGCCGGGAACGTCTCATCGAATAGTTTCATATACAGCTCCTCTAGTTTCGGCCATTTACCGCCTCTGCCGTCCTTGTGCTTCGCATCTACGAATTTAATCGTTTTGTACATTGTATCGACACGTTTTGTTTTATCCATTGCTGGCTCAACAACGTCCTGATAGTAATTAATCATTCGCATCCGCATAACGTTTGCTTTAATGACTGAACTGTCAAAATAGATATTATGCGCGATTATCTTTTCAGATATGGAGCAGTCATGTATGAACTCATCCACTACGATATGAAACGGCACTCCTTTTTCTAAAGCCATTTCTGTTGTAACTCCGTGAATAGCGGTTGCCTCTTCTGGGATTACCCAACCGTTGGGCTTGATGAGATAATTTTTATACACTCCATTCAGGAACCAAGCAAATTGAACAACGTACGGAAAGTCCATATAATTCAGGTCATATTTTGCTCCTTTTGGAGGCAACCCGGTTGTTTCTGTGTCGAATACTAAGCAATTTTCTTTCATCTTTTTTGTTATTTTTTATTGTTTTTACATAAATCAAGTCGTTGTACACCCTGAAATTCATTATTAAACGGTATTAATACACTTGAAACTCCTTCCATATCTCCATAAGTATATACCCAGCCCCCCGGCACTCGAAGCAATCTCTCAGATTGGCTACTACTTGGATATTTTTCAAGTAATTCCCCTAATTTCATATTGTACATTTTTTCCCACATAATTAATCTTTTTTATTTTATTGGTTTATAGTTTATCAAATCGTAAGTCCAAACCGTCTTTTTTTTGGTGATGTTTTCTTCCCAACATCGTAATATTGTCAACGTCCCACGCCAACTCAACGCAACCGTTTTTCTGACACCAATCAACACTTTTGTCGTGGGAACAATCAACGGGGGTGCAATCATTCCGGTTACAATCTTCGCAAAATACATACCCGTACGTCTCAATCATTTGATTGATTTTTTCCTGCTTCGCTGCACGTACTTTCCTGTCAATTGCTGCCTTTGTTATTTTTTCCCCGGTTGTTGTTTTAAATGTTCCCATACTACAATTAAATTTCGTCGTTTTCTTTTCCTGCTGCTGCTAGTTTACCGTCAAATCTCTGCTCTCCATCCTCACCAAACAACGATAATTGCTGCCTCTTGTTTTCAAATAAAAACAAATACGTCTCTTCAACAATCTCGTCAATAATGATTTCCAAGTCCTCCTCAAAACCGTAATTAGTTTCGACGAAATTTAGCTTGTGAGTTTTTAACGGCATGGTTGATTTTCCATCTCCTTTAAATACTGCGTGAATAACAACTCCCCGATGTTCATTGGATCCGGAAATAGCAATTTCGTTTACATCAATCTTTTTGATAATTTCCTGATACGCTCTCTCTGCCGCTCTAACAAGTTCCTGAGATGCGTTCGACTCTGGTTGCAAAGATACTGCCCGGAAAAAATTGAAGTGGTAAACCTGAGCGACAATTGCCTTAAGCTGATTAAACGCTGCAAACAAATCCGGGTGCATGTCTTTTGTGCTGTTCAGGTGAAACGCCTCATGAAAAATTTCTTCACCTAATTTCTCCTCAACTTCAAAGTGACAATCTAAACCACCTTTTTTAATCACTTTTACTTTCGTTAAATTGAACGATTCTTTTTTTACTTTCTCCATACTCATTTTTTGATTTTTAAATTAAACTTCCTCTATTTTATCGAATACATATCCGCTTCGTGTATCTTCTATTGCGAATTTTTCAAGAACTTCCATATCTGTACCCTCTGGAACGTCAACCGTTTTTGAATATCTTAAATCTTCAATATTCGGTCTGAATGGATTAATGCTTTTGTAATACGCTCTTACTTTCATTTTACAGATTTTTAAATTCTGTGTTTAACTTATCAATCCTGCGATTAACCCTGCCTAGTATTACATCTCTTGACATAACCGCACATTGGTCTATTTCATCCCTAAGCGTAATTTCATCCAACAGGTACTCTATGGTCTCATTTTCATCATATTTCCCAACGGACACATTAACCACAAACTCACATGAAGTAATCTTATCCCTATACATTTCCAACACACTTAATTCGTTTTTGATTACTACTGCTCTATTAAATTTTTTCTTTTTCATTTTACTGCTCTTTTAATTCATTTTCTAACTCTCGAATACGCTGTTTTAAATCGACAAACGATGCACCGAACAACTCAGCGTAAATTTCCTCTAGGTGTTCGAAGTATGCGACAAATTCAGAATTATCTAAATCGTTTATTTCGCGCAAACTAGCCTCATATTCGCCAGTTCCAGGCCTAACAGATTCATTCCATAATACAGGACACAATGAGCGCAAATACGCTTCTGTCTTTGCCTCTGTCATTCGTTCGCCATTATCCCACAATGCCTGACGAAACTCTGGAACCAATTTCCCATAATACAAACCTTTCAATGCTCCACTACTTCCCGGCTGCTCGATTTCAATTGTAACGGTAATGCGTTTATTTTCCCACATTTTGGAGAAATTTAGCATTTGCGCGTTATCGGTTCTCACTTGCCCGGTGCTGTCGATTTTTCCTAGCAAGGTTATTTTGTGCGGCTTCATAATTTTGTAATTTCTTTTTCGTATGCTAATGATGCTTCCATCTCATCGTGAAAAGTTCCTAGGTATTTTTTCTTTCCATTAACTACAATTCCAGCCTCCCATTTATTTTTACTCTTATTCCAATTTACGCCAGTATATTTACTGCTACTAATTAAGTGCTTCCTGTTTGAATTAATTCGGTTAGATACAATCTCTAAATTTTTATACCGATTGTCTTTTTTAATGAAATTTTTATGGTTGACCACTAGCTTATGACCACTTGGTTTGTGTCCTTTGAATACGATTGCAACTAATTGATGAACATGAATTGTCTTTAGGGAACCATTTTTATATAAATTGACCCTCAAGTACTCGCCTAGCATTGTTTGTTTCAATAGTCTGCATGACCCTGTTCTTTTGTAATTAAGGCTTTTTACCATACCCATACTACTTACTTGATATATTCCCTCATAACCGGGAACATCTTTCCAAATTTCTTTTGATTCCATAGTTTCAATTTTATTCTCAATTATTAAAAGAATCGTAGCAGGAATTGAGAACCTTTTGCATCAGTTAATTAGACTGAACTACGACTGTAAATATATAATTATTTTTCGTAATATTCCTCGACCCTAAGGTCTTCTTGCCCCCGGATTACATTTTCGATAAACCCTTGGAATCCGTTGTCTTTTGCAAACTTAACGAGAGCTTTTAATTTTTCTCCGCCTAAACTTTCACCGCCTGATATACGGAATATTTTAACATTTGGATTTTTGGCAATAACCAATCTAGCTGAAATCTCCATTTCCTGAGAGCTTGAAACGCTGCCCGGCATAAATGGAATTCCATTCAACAATAAACCATCTTCTGAGAAATTAAGACCATTGATAGGTAATTTACTGGAACTGATTAATTTTTCGCGCTCGGTTGCCAGTTTTGATAATTGAGTTTCGTGTAATTCAACCTTGGCTGAAATTTCAACCCTCTTTTTTGAAACCTCTTTTAACTCAACGATTTTTTGATGCTTCCTATTGTGGCTGTCTGCCTTTTCAATTTTCTCATCAATCGATTCAACTTCTTTCAACTCGTTTTCTGCCTCGTTAATATACTCCTTCGCGCTCTTTTGCTTGATAACGATTTCGTCCTTTTTAGCCTTTAACTCGGCTAGTTTTGCCTCAGCAATTTCAGCGTTTTCTTTTCGCCTGTTTTGAATTGCCTTAATTCTACGCTCAAACTCTACTCTTACTTCGCGCTCCTCGGCTTCCAGTTCAGTTTCGTTTTTTTCAAAACCATCATTCAGAAACTTTTCTTTTTCTGGCATGGCATCATAATCTGCCTGTCTCTCATCGTAACGAGTTTTAACGCCTTTGAATTGTACCTCTAAAGCAACCAACTGATTTTTACGCTCATTCAACTGCTTAACGTCAATTGGATTTGCAAATACTTTTACATCCTCATCTGTCAGCTCAGCCTTTTTACCGTCTATTTGACCATCGTATATTTTAAGCTCGCGGTTGTCAATTGTCCGGGTTTCTTTGATTTCCTTAACATCGTTATCAATAGCGATAATGCGCTCTTGCGTGGTTGTTGGTAATAAAGACTTTACGACTTCAACTTGTTTCCTGCGCCCCTCAGCGGTTTTGCTCCATGATGAGAATTCAACCGCGTCAAAATCCTGATACTTAAAAATATCATTCAGCGTTGACAAACGGTCTGACTTCATTCCGGTTTTCGTGTCCGTAATTGTTAAAATACCTTTTGGATTTTTGGCGGTGTACTTCAATTCAACCATGTACTCATGCTCATCGTTACCGACAACTGCCTTTGCGAAACCTTTGTCTTTTCCGGTTGTTAAAACATCTTGCTTTTCACCAGTTAAAAGTATTCCAACCGCTTGCAACAAAGTTGATTTTCCTTTTTCGTTTTCGCCTGAAATCATATACACGTTCCCGGAAAACTCAGCCTTGAAATCTTCAAGGACTTTGAAATTTACTAATTCGATTGTTTTTAAATGCATTGCTCTCTTTTTTTTATTCCATGAATTCGCATGGTCGTTGTTTATGCCTGTAAAACTATAATTAATATTTGGGATTACCAAATTTAAAACAAGGATTGTTGCGTATCTGTTAATTTTTGAATAAGCTCATCAATCTCTTTTTCCTGTTCTTTACTTCGCTCTAAATATTTGAAGTTTCGCGTTCTGAAGAATTGCCGCTGAGACATTCTCATAATTTTTACTTTTTGTATAAACTCTTTATAGCCTTTGCTATATTCTTCCATTGCTTCAAGTATTGCAGGATAAAACATAGTTACATTTTCATCGAATGGTATCTCAGGGCATCCATGTGATGTTAAAATTTCTTCTTTAGTTTCCATATTCGTTTTACTTGTTCGTTAAAAATTCAAAATATACCCAAACCGTTACAGGTTAAGTAAAACAACATTATCTGGTTTGCATTCAGGATGATACATTATATGTCCTTCTAACCCAACACCACATTGAAGACAATAATACTCATCATAGCATTCAATACAGAAATGCACCGCTGAATCTTCGGTCGGGATTGAATCCTCGGTCAATTTCTCACAGTTATAACATACATCTTGGTCTCCTTCGATGTCAAATTCTTTACTTCCGTTCTTTGTTGATACATTTACTTTTTCCATCGCTACTCAATTTAAAGTTTAATACTAAAATTCTAATTTCGATAACTACGTGTCATATTTCATTCTCCTAAACGTCCAACGAAACATACACAGTCATTAGCTAAAACTCTAATTTTTCATGCAATCTCAACGGCAAATTTTGCAAAATCCAATCTGGCTCATTCACCTTTTTTTTGCGCCCAAAATGCATAATTAACAAAGCATCTGAATTCCACAAGGTTGTTTTAATCTCCGGGTAATATGCCCCGGCTGCTGCCTTAAACCTATTTTTACGGTCTTTTTTGTCCTCGCCTTTTTTTCTCAAATTTAGGGAACTCATCCATCTCATAGGATGAACGAGAATAAACGGAATTTCACAAACTTCAATTATTACTTTTAGCTTTTCAAATCCCTGCAACATCTTTTGAATATTAAAAGCCTTTCCGGGAACGTCCGCTCCCATGTCTCCATGATGCAACTGAACTTTTTCCAGAAATATAACCGGGCTTTCGCAAATGGTTTTTAAGTATTCAAAATAATCTCTCAAATCCATTAGCTCCTTTGGCATTTTTTTGACCTCTGTCTTACAATTCGGTCTCCAAATCGCGAGCCCTCCGGCTGAACCTGGGTCGATACCGCATATCAAATCTATTTTTAAATCGCTCGTACTACACAAATTTTAAATAATTAATAATTTGAACTTCATTTTTTACCATCCAATCAAAACACTCTTTTATCTCACGCCTACGAGCTACAAAATAAGCATCCTGATTCACTTCATAACTTTTGGCTCCATGCTTCAAATATGAGTTTGCTTGAAATTGGCTCAACAAACGCTTTTCTGCTTTCTGAGTTATCAAACTCATCGCTCTGTCTATATCTGAATCGTTAATATTTATCGTACTCATTAAACCAGTTTTCTCTAACGCTCTCGAGTACAATAAATCTTTCAATCCTGTTGGGTACATTATGCCGGTATATTTGTACCGATAAAATGCCAGAGTTAAATTGTGCAAATTTCCATTATACAACCTTTTCTTTTCATCAATGGATATTTGGTTACTATGTTTCGGGAGTGCGTCATACGCTTTCGTAATCGTTGTATTTTTCTTTTTCTTATACGCTTTTAGAATCTTAGAATAATACTCAACATTGAACTGCTGATAATGATTATTTTCAACATCTCCATTACCTTTTTTTGGTAAAAAATCATTCAGCTCTCCAACGATGGACAACTCAAACGCGAGCTTGATTTCAGACAACGACATTTCATAATAGTATTTTCTCAAAACATCTGCGAACCTCGTCATATCATACTCATCCAATTCAGTACGCAAACCAATATCTTTTTTAATGTAAACCATTACCTGAGCCAATGTATCAACCAAAATGCGCGTTTCAATTTCCGCTATGGATTGTTTTGTTGATGCAATCATTATTGAATACTCAACCTTATTTAGGGCCTCTTTTACCTCTGGGAATTCAATAGCCTTTTTTCTTACTTCAACGGCTCTGGTTTCTTTTTGAAGTTCCGGCAATAATATTCGTCTTACTTCTGGTAACATATTTACATTTTTAAATAATCGATAGCTCCTTTATGCTTTTCCTCATTTCCTGAAACAAGCATTTTTAATCTTTTCTTTTCTTTGTCTCCTCTCATGAAATTTCGAGCGGTTGCAATCCATCCCTTTGCCGTACGTTTTTTATTTGCTGAATCGCTCCAATCCTTAACGGCCTCGTAATAATATGAAACATCAACCCCGGCAAAATCCGGCACATTAAATTTACTTAAAAATACCGACTTACCATTTAAGTTCCCAAATATGCTATTTCTAAACAACGATGTTTTATTCGGATTAATCTCAGGAAATAGGGAGCCTGATTTTTTTTCAGGCTCTTTCTTTGTTTCCTTTTTACCATTAGTACTTTTTTCTTTAGTACTTAGTAGTGGTGGGTTTTCCGTATACGTGTGTTCCGTATACGTGTGTTCCGTATACGTGTGTTCCGTAAACGTATCAAAAGCCTTGTAATCAGATATTACATATTCAACTCCTGCGTACTTATTTCCATCCATCAATTGAGTTACCTTGCAATATCCATTTTCTCTTAATTCTTTAATACCAGCGTAAACACTGTCACGGCCATCTTTTGAACGATTCTTTAAATCTGAAATATTCAGGCTCCAATCATCAGGCAGCATCGTTACATAGGTAATTAAGCCTTTTGCCTTCCAAGACAAATTAACATCCCTCAAATATGCATTGTTTACAATCGTAAAATCCTTTTCGTATTTATGCCTCTTAATACTTTCCATAATCATAGGTTTGAATATCTTACAAAATAATACTTACCACTTTCAACTCTGCCGTCCTCATTTCTACACGCATGATACATGCAATAGTGGAAATCAATTAACTCTTTGATTCCTGACCTTATTCCATCCCTGCCGTCTTTAGATAATTTACAGAATTCTTTGAAATTATTTACTCCATTAAGCCCAATGGTTAGAATGCCCTTCGCTTTAAGGCTGATGCGATTGTCGTCTAAATAAAATGTTTTATCCATGACTAAATTATAAAGCACAAAAAAGAGGGGTGCGACATCTAAAAAAGTCTTTTAGATTCCCCTCTAATTTGTGCTATGTTTTTAAAATTGATTTCAATTGATAACTTTTTTGTTGATGTGAATAGATACTGGTTATTAATCCATCCTTAGTCCTTGCATAAATTAAGTTAATCTCACAATGACACTTTTTACATACAGGGTTTAATCCATCCCTGCCACTTGCAAGCTTGTGGAACTCATTGAAGTATTTGTTAATACCACATTTCGTACATTTCTTTTTTTGCATTGTATTCACTTTTTTATACACTTTATTAGAAGTAATACAGCAGGAAAGTGTACCTCATTGAACAGAACCGCTAAGTTACTGACTGCACTACAAATATATGATTTTTTACGTTAATTCAAATTAACGCTAAAATGGAAGCCCATCATCTGCTCCCGCCTGTGGCGGTTCCGGTGGTGGTGGTGGTGGTGTATTGCGTTCGTTCTGCTGTACGATTATTTTCCATGCATTTGCCGAATGAAACCAACGCCCATTGTATTTTTTTGACTCCAAGTTGAACGAAACATCAACCGTCAACCCCGCCCAAACTTTCATTAACAAATCTGTTCTGTCACCGAATAACGTAAAAGCGATGTTTTTCGGGTATTGTCCCTCTGTCTCAATTAAAAACTCTTGTTTTTTCCACTCTTTCCCGGCTGCGCTGACTCCGCTCTCTGGCTGCATTACTTCAATGACTACTCCTCTAATTGTTAATTCACTCATTTTTTAAATTTTAACTTCTTTTACTTCTGTCAAAAATACTACCCTCTTTGCCTCTCGAGTCCAGTTTTAACGCTGCTCTGACAATTAAATCCTGCAACGAAATAGATTTCAAATCTACATGTTTTGACAAAATATGAAATACGATATACACAATATCCCCGGCCTCCTCAATCATTCCGTACTCGTTTTTATCCATAACTTTTTCAATAAACTCGCCAACTTCCTCAGTTAGTTTTCTGAATTTACCGGATTCTTTATACTCCGGGAGCCACGTATTGGCTATATCAATCGCTATTTTTTCATGTTCTGTCATTTTAAAAATCTATTTCTTTAATGATTATTTTCTTTGGCTCGATTTTAAGCTCTTTTACGACCTCATCTGCTTTCTCTGGTGTAATTGTGTTGGTTTCTGCCTGTTCTTGCAACTGCTCCTCTGGTTTGACCTGTGGCGGCTTGTTTGCCTCTGGTTTTAATTGCTTTGATTTCTTTTCCTCCGGGATTGTGAAATAATCCTTTATTCGCTGATATAATTTACCCCGCTCTTTTATCGCATTGATTACGTTCTCATCTCTGGCAATACGAAACTTAATGTATTCATTTACCTTGATTTTTCGCGTATAATTTTCCTCATCTTCATAAGAATAAACAGCTAAAAAAACCATGGTTGCACTTTCCAATTCAGTACAATACAACTGCTCTTGAATCTGATTGTAATATTTCTTGTAACGTTTTTTTACATACTCAACTCCCTCAGAATTGTTTTCACGGTACGGCTCAATATCCAGCAAGTCCATGAAGTTACACGTTTTCAACTCCTCGAAATCCACAATTTTTGAATTCTCAATTTTTGCGAAATCGAGCGAACAGCTAAAGACATCCATCTCAGCCGATTTTTTACGCACTTGCGGGTAATAATCATCTGGCAGGATTAACCCGTAACGCTCCTCTAGTATTGCTCCGGCTCTAAACGCATCGATGGGACTTCCTTTTGCATTATAAAACTGGATTTCATCACTCACAAATTTTCTCATTAAATTTGCTTGTGATTTTGTTTGCAGCCCTGTCATTAGAGCTGCAACATCTCCACTCCCTAGTCTCATACTTTTCATTTCACTAAATTTTTAACCTTGAATTGCGTATAAACTGTTTTTACATCTGCGTCTAATAAATCATCGATCGAGCTAACTGCGAAGTGAGAAAGTACATTTGTTTTTACTGCCTCGTTTTTCTCACAAACGGCCTTAATTTCGTTTTTCTTTTCATCTGTTTTCAGCGTTATCAACTCCGGGCTTTTATCTTTATCCGGGTCCTCTCCGGTTGCAATTTTGTAAGCATTCAACAAAGCATACTTTCTTGCATAAGTTGATGCTTTGCCAAAACCTTTATCGCTCGTGTCAACTCCTTTGCCAAAACTTTCAATGTCAAGAAACTGTTTTGTATCGTCTAGGTCAATAATACGAACGGTCATTTTGATATTGTCAATAAACGTATTTGTCTCATAACCATCCTTGACCTTTTTCAGAATTTGCGAATCAATCAGCTCCTGTTTTATCGGTATCGAAATTAAACGGAATTGAATTTCTGCTGCTTTCACTCGCATCGTTACGGCATTATCAGAAACCGCTTTGTAAGAATAACGCCCGGCCTCAACCGTCATATCCTTTTCGACATTCATTACTTCACTTGAAACCGCCTGTATTTTTTCATACAGATTTAATTTTTTGCTCTCGTTTGCCATAATACTAATTTTTAAATAGAAAATTTGGTGTACAACCTAACTCCTCACAAATAATGGGAATCCATTGAATATCCACTCTCTTTGTTTTCCCGTTTAACAGATTTGAGATATTCATTTGCTGCGTATCTCTGGAACTGCCGGGCCACAACTTCTCTGCCAGTTGAATTTTTTTGATTTTTTTCCCTTTTGCCTCTGCCTGTGCAAATGCTTCGTTTACTCTAATTTTTCCCATGATTAATATGTTTATGTTAAAACTCTAATTTGCAATTGGTACACCTTTTATACTCAACCTGACCGTCAACGTATGGCTCCGAATCGTAATCATGTCGGTAAACTTTACCGCACGAATACAAATCCTCTACAACTCCACCACATTCCGGACAATCATTTTCACCAAGAACGACTAAGTTTTTAAATGCTTCAATTGCTTTTGTGGTGTAATTTGAATGACCTAACGATTTAAAAAACAACTCATCGATATTTGCGTCATAATCAAACGCTGCCTGTTTTACTGTAATCCCGAAACAAGCCTCGTCCTCATCCAACACGCCAACATTTAAAAGATGTTCGATAATGTTTTTCTCAATCAACGATTTAAACGTCAATACCTCGGTTTCAAGGATTTCGTAATTTTTGTCTTTTTTGATTTTCATTTTGCTCTCTCTTTTGTGTAAGTAAACCCTCACTGGTTATGATGTAAAAGTATAACTATTTTTTGGTTTTACAAATTATTAATAAAAAAAAGCTACCCCAATTAAGGAATAGCTTTCGTGCATTTAAACCTGAGAGCGATGGTTGTTTTGTGCAGTACGACAAATATAACATTTGCTTTCGATTACTCAACTATTTTTTCAATCAAAGTTTTTGATAAGGTAGGATGGGAAATTAAAACTACGTTTTTACTGCTCGTATCTGCAACATTTTTTTCATCCTGTTTAAATGCCTCTTTCTTTAGGCTCCTCTCTACTTTTATTTTGCGCTCTTTTCTCATTATAATGCACCAATTGAAACGGCATATCTTACCGTAATTACAATAATTACAATAATTACAATTGCCAATATTACCGATACAGCAGCCACAAAAAACAATCTATCCTTTTTTGTGGGTGGATATGACGGCATATTTTCAGCAACCTCGTAACGGTCTCTCGAATGCAACTCGCTTTTAACTCTTGTTTTACTTTTCATTTTAATATTTTTTGAAGATTTAAAATTGTTCTTTTTTGATTTTCATTTTCGTACGGGATTTCATATTTAGATTTCATCCCGGAATGATTGCTCATAATATCAACCTGATAACTTACCGGTATCACATCAGAAATAAACCTATCAAATTTATTTCTATTTCTTGAATTTATAGAAATTGAAACTTTCATTATTAATTGGTTTCATAGACAATAGAACAAATATACTCAATCCAAGAATTACAAATCATTGGCGGTGCAGTTTCTATGTAGTAATCATGCAATACATTTGAGTTTACATTTACTGAGATTATTTTCGGCTTCAATTCATTTGTCCACTCAGCAACTTTATTTTCTAAGTCTGCTGCTGAAATATCGCTACTTATGATTTTTATTTTCATCTTTTATGATTTTATTTAATGATTTCAAACACTTCTTACACGTAACTCCTTTTTTCTTATCTGTAAATTCAAGCACATTCAAATACTTAATTCCACATAACGTTTTTTCATTACTTCCTGATTTCATAAAATGAATACGTGCCATTCGATTTAATTTATTACAAATTAGTTCAGCTTGAACGACCAAAACCTATTTATTAACGTTCCCCGGATTGTTTCAGCCTCCTTTTCAGTTCCATTGATTCCGTACGATTCTTTAAGCACGCGGTTGTTCCGGGTAACTACTGCTTTCCACCCTTTTTCATCTTTCTGCAAAGTGAAATACGTTACTCCCTCAACGCCCAGGCTTTGTTTTGATTTAATCATTTCGCTCATATTATTATTGTTATTCCTGTTAGTTTATTCTCAAATGCTACGACAACATCATAGCTTTCGTAACGAAATGTAATTTTTGAACCATCAATAAATTCAATTATAGTTGTTTCATTATCTACATTACAATCTTTGACTGTCTTACCAATCATTGTTTTAAATTCTTTTTTATTTCCCATCACCTTTTATTTCTACCAAGCGAATCCTTGTACGCTTCAATTTTACCTAGCAACGTGTACAATCTATGTTCAAATGTGTACACGCCCATAATGCCCTCAATCTCTTTTCCGGTTACCGGGTCCACGTAACTATCAGTTACCTTTTTATTATTTACTTCAAGAAATCGGCTTATTCTAGCCGCCTCCCGCTCTGCTCTTTTCAGCGCGTCTAATACCAAATTTGATGCTCTCATAATTTTAATGTCTATAAAATTTTACACTTAATCCTCTCCTTAACATACAAATGCAAACATCACCTTTTGATTTAAAAGCACGATGAAACAATGTATTTGCAAGCTCAATGCCAATTAAATTAATCAGCCCTGAAACTCCTACGAGAATATTCATTTTTTGACCTGAATAATTTACACCGTTTACTTTGATTTTGAATTCCAGATTTATTTTTTCTGTTGTGAATTCTAGTCCTTGATAAATTGAATTTTGCATCGCTCTTTGTTTTTTCCGGTAATCCCCGGATGGTTATTTTTTGATTACGGTATAAAACTATAATTATTTTTTGGTTTATACAAATTATAAACTGAAAATTTTGATTAAAAAACTATAATTTTTCTTTTGGATATTATTTTAATCGAATTTCAACATACATCTATTATCTTATCGAATGTGTGTGTTTGGATTGTTCGATTCGTTGCGCTTCAATACAACGCTTATTTAGCACCTAAACAAAAAAGGATTGAACCCGAAGATTCAACCCTTAAAAACTAAAACCTAAACCAATAAAACTAAACCTTTCTTACAAACGGCAATCTCAACGTTGTAAATCTTAAGACTAAATATCCAATTCCAACAACGGCCAATATTATGAACGCCCAAAACGTGAATTTATAAAACCCGGGAATAAATTTCTCAGGCGGTAACGTAATTGTACTATCTGTTGTTGTACTTGTAATTGCATTATCTAAAAAGACTGTGTCATGCACCGGGACCAAAATCGTACTATCGGTTAACCCGGCATGAACGTTTAATATTGAATTATCAACACTAGCTCTCGCCCACACCAAGCCAAACTCTTTGTACTTAACTGGGAGATAACAGCGATTGTTTATTATTCTTACTGTGTCCGTTATCATTACGGTGTCTTTTGGTAACGGTACGGTCACAATCCTATCGACGTATATTGTCGTATCACGGTACTCGATTACTTTTTTTGTTTCCGTGATACAAATTTTGGCGAATTTATCACAATTTTTTTCAATTCTCTTAACTGTTAAGCAGCTACTTAAGCTCATAAATGCCAACAAATAAATTAATGCTTTCATTTTACTCTTTTTCATTTTGCTTGTTTTTAATTTGCTCTTGATTATTTAACGTTTTACCGCCAATGTATGCCATCGTTACAAGCGATGCACTTGCTATACTAGCGTTTACTATTCCTGCTTCTTTTAGGTTCCAACCAATTACCATACCGATGAAACACATCGACATGAATGCCCACGTTAACCTTATCCTAGTTTTATTCTGTATCATTTTTTTCTGGCCTCATGTAATTTAATACTTCCGATTTATGGAATGATGCAATACTAATTTTATTTGATTGGTTCCCACCTAGAACTTTAACAAATTCACCATCAAAAGAAATAAACCAGGCAACGTGTCCACTGTACGAATTGTTATCCCTTTTAAAAACAACGTAATCAATTCCAATCTCAGGAATTTCTACCGGAGCCATGAGCGGTCTGTTAACTGTTAGGTAGCCTCTGGCTGCAAGTCGTTTCTCGAGTACTGGTATTTTATAATTAAATTTCTTAAGCATTGAGCCAAATAAGGCAGCACACCACGCAACCTCATCATGCTTAACCCATCCATGCCCCAACTCTTTATACATTTCCAAAATTATTGGATTGTCAACGTTCCCGGGTAACTCTTTTAAACCAATCATTTCTAAAGTTGCCAAAAATGCCTCGTTAATGTTTTTCATCGTCTTTATTTTTTTCGTAAGATTTTAAATCAACTCCTGCCCACTTTTTTATTCTCTCGTTTACAAAATCGAGTAATACTGTAAAAATGAATCTCCCGGTTAAAATTTCAGCGTTTCTAATTATGTTAGTTAATATAAATGCACTAATCAATAGAGTGAATCCATTATAAACCTTTGCTCTTCCCATTATCATCTCGACCTCTACTGCGAAAACAAACGCAATAACAGCCGTTGACAAAAGCACAAAAACAAGCCAGTTTTTAAATTTATCCATTTTGAACCGTTTCTTATCAATTGAGAATGATTTTTTTAAACCTACCATTAAGTCAAAAAACATTAAAGCCCACATAACATGAATGGAACCTTTTATTTCTGCCAAATATGCCAATAGTGTTAAAATTACAGCTCCAATAGCGTTCAACATGTTCTCTAATGACCAACTTAATTTATCCATAATATGCAATACTCTAATTTTCATTAAGAAAATACTTTTTTTTTAATTACTGCCAGAAACATTTAATAGTTGCAACGAACCACAAAATCCAATAGTCGAAATTAATCGGGCTGACTTACTCATCTTCATAGTTTTTTATAATTGTATTGTAGATTTTAGTTTCCCGGCTATAAGTTGAGCTATTATTTTCATCCCATAACCAGAATTTGGGTGTACATAATCCCCATCCCCTTCATAATAAATATCTTTATTAATGTCTGAGACTCCGGATTCATTATACATTTCTATAAAAGGGATTCCATAAAATTGACATCCTGCTCTCCAAGCATCTTCGTACATTTTTGTAGTAACCCCATTAGCATTTGCAGCTCCCCATGGTTCGTATCCATATCCTTTGTATTGTAATCCTCCAAAAGCAATAATCCGGGATAAGGGTGCATTTTCCAATAGATATTCTAAAGAGAATTTTATCTCAGCATAAAAAGAATCGGCGGTTTTGTCAGTTCCCGCTTCTGTTACAACAAATGACCCTGTCACCCCCGTTGTCCCTCCACTAAAAGTTGGGGCTGAGTTTACCATCCCGACCCTTTTTGTAAAAATTACATTTGGGGATGCTCCAGACATTGCCCAATTATAAACTAAGGCAGCATTTATTTTGGTTACAATATTTGCTATTGTATCTCCTGAGGTTACAGCCACAGTTGTAGCAATCCCATTGAGTGTAATTGTGATATTCCCGGACGAGGTTGCAGCTCCAGTGATTGTCAAAGTATCTATTTCTTTAACCCCTAAAGCATCGGATAAAAGACCTATTGGAACAGAATTACCATAATTATTTGCATGGCCTCCAATAGTAATAATATCAAATCCTTGCAGAACTGATGGCTCAATCAAATATGGAGAGCCAACCGATATGTCAATTCTATCATAAATCATTGAATGAACCCGTCTTCCGGATACTCCTTTATTTACAAGGCTATTTGGAGAAAGAATAGTATCAAGAAAAACGAGATACCCCCCTCCTGCTGTAATTGAATCCCCTAAAGCCAAAATATCTTTTGCAATGAAAGGGTCTTGTAATGTCCTATCGTAATCAATTAACAATCTCAAATTTACATCCTGTTTTGGTCCTATATAAACTTTTCTTGTTCCTCCATTCCCGCAAGACATTCTTATATATTTTGCGCCAATTGGAATGTCAACATATATTCCCGCCGCTTGCTGTGCTTCTGTTGGCGTATATAACAAATTCTGTGAAACGTCATAAAACACAACGGACATGACAGACCCGTTTTGCCAACCAAAATTTTTGTAAAAAAAGTCAGTTTCCAAAATAGGAATGAAATCAGTTGCCGCCCAGTCACCATTTGCAACGTAAGTTCCTAACTGATTTATATAACCGCCTGTTATAAATGATTCACTATCATAATAAACAATTGAATCAGTATTGAAAACCTCAGATAGGTCTCCGAGAGAATCCATATAATTTTCGAAAACCCTTTCCCCTGTATTTTGTTTGGTTGAAATATAAACAATCGGAATGGATTTAGAATAAGACATTCTAATGTATGCAGTCCCCTCAGGAGAATCAGCCATCATACCTATGACATCTTCCGCTTGTGGAATAACCCCTAAAAAGTTATATCCTGAATCATAAAAAACAACAGTTATGACAGAAGCATTTAGGTATCCATAACTTTTCCAGAGGATATTGTTTTGAGCAAAAGCTATAAAATCCGTTGCGGCCCAATCGGGGTTTGCTACTTCCACCCCTGCTCCATTGATATAACGCCCATCAATAAAAATTTCTTTTCCGTATTTTACAAGGTCGTCAATATTTAGG